>CBDTVA010000437.1:0-2950 GCA_965363935.1 uncultured Gammaproteobacteria bacterium
CTGACGAATTTTGCTTCCGGGTATTTGTCGACATGCAGGAAGTCATCGCCTCGCAAATGCTTATCACGTTCAGCGTGGTTTGAATCAACACTGCTGGTTTTTATGGTGACTTCAACGGATGTTTTTTCTGGCTGCTTTTCATCGTAGCTGAACTTGCCATCGAATTCGTTAAAGCGGCCATATAGCCAGCTATAGCCAAGATGTTGTACACGAAATTTAATGGATGCATGTGCGCCTTTTGTATCGATCACATAGTCGTCAGCCATGAGGGCTGTGCTACCAAATGTCAAACCTGCAATAAGTAATGTAGTTGATAATGTTGATAGTTTCATAATTGTTCTCCAAATATTTAAAATGAACTTATCTTCCGGAAATGCGCATCAAAGTGCGGTCGCGGTCGATAAAGTGATGCTTAAGGGCAGCCACTGCATGCAGCAATGCCAGCCCGATTAAAGTAGAAGCCAGTATTAAATGTGTCCAGCCTGCGATATCTTCCTGATTGGGCAAGGACGTGATGGTCGCTGGAATGGCGAACCAGCCGAACACCTCTATTGGACGGTTATCAGCGGTTGAGATGAGATACCCGCTGAGCATGATTGCAAATAACAAAAAATAGAGTAGCAGGTGGGTCATATGCGCCAGTTTGGTCTCCCACAGTTTGTGGCTAGCCAAAGCCACAGGAGGTGGGGTTAATACTCGCCAGCACAAGCGAAAAATCACCACAAAGAAAAGCAAAATACCGATACTCTTGTGCCACCATGGGCCCTGCTTGTACCAGCTATCGTAGTAATCCAGTCCGGTCATCCATAATCCCAGGCCAAAAAGGCAAAAAACAGCTATTGCTACCAGCCAGTGTAAAGTGACGGTAATCATACCAAAGTGAGTTATGTTGTTTTTCCATTGTATGGTCATATATTTTACTTTTTCTTTCTGGATAATGCACGATCACGGACGAAATTATTCGACTGGTAGTCATTCATTGCCTGATCGATTTCTTCTTTTAAGTTCATTACAAATGGACCATACTGAACAACGGATTCGTTGATTGGTTTGCCGCTGATCAGCAGAAACCGTGCACCATCTTCACCAGCAACAAAGTCAGAAACGTTATCTATTTTACCCAGAACTAAGAGCGTATTCAGCTGTACGCTCTTGCCATTGAACTGACCATTGCCTTCAAAGATATACAGGAAGCTATTGTTCTCTACAGGCAGTTTATGCTGAAAACTTTTCCCAGCATTTACTTGCACGTCAAAATACGACACATTGGTGATGTCATCCACGATAGGCGAATTTATATCATCAAAATGACCGATAATCACTTTAACTTTGTAGTCAGATGTTTCAACAACTGAAAATGCATCCGACTTATATTCCTGATATTCAGGTACATCCATCTTGTTTGCTGAAGGCAGGTTGATCCACAGCTGGAACCCCCTCATCAAACCGTTTTCCTGTTTTGGCATTTCTGAATGAATAACCCCGCTGGCAGCTTTCATCCATTGGGCGCCGCCTGGACCAAGGTTCCCGGTATTGCCCATACTGTCTTTGTGTTCCATATCGCCATCGATCATATAGGTGAATGTATTAAAACCACGATGAGGATGTTGTGGGAAGCCAGCAATATAGTCATCAGGATTATCGCTACTGATTTGATCCAGCAACATGAATGGATCGTAGTTGCGCAAAGCGGGAATACCGATTGTGCGGTGTACAGTAACGCCAGCGCCTTCCGACGTCTCCATCGCTGGTACGAATCGAGTTGGATTAGAGTATGTGTTCATAATATTCCCTCATTCTCTGCTTAGAGTGCTTTTATCTCTGTGTTGGATGTATTATTAGTGTTGCCAATGAAAGTATAAACAGTAATAATAAGAAAATATTGTTCATAAATACGCAACAATGGGGGTTAAGTGGATCGCTTTGAGAATATGAATGCCTTTATTCGAATAGTCGAAGCCAGTAGTATCAGTGGTGCTGCAGATAATTTAGGGGTAGCAAAATCTGCTGTCAGTAGACGCTTAAAAGAACTGGAAGAACATTTAGGTGTTGAGCTTTTCCACCGAACGACCCGACGGATGAACCTGACCGATACCGGGCGTGCTTTTTATCATCAATCTGTACGTATTTTGGAAGATGTCCTCGAATCTGAACTAGCGGCATCGCAAGCCCATGGGACATTAAAAGGTCGTCTGAAGATAGCCCTGCCATCCAGTTTTGGCATAATGCACTTGGGGCCTGCCATTAATGATTTTTCTAAAGAGCATCCAGAGATTGAATTTGACCTGGATTTTAATGATCGTGAAATTGATTTAATGCAGGAAGGATTTGACCTGGCTATCCGCATTGCGAATTTACCTGATTCAAGTTTGATCGCACGCCGTCTTGCACCCATTCAAACTGTTATGTGTGCCAGTCCGGTTTATCTCGAACAAAAGGGTACGCCTCAATCACCGGATGAATTGAGAGAACATCAGTGCCTGGTTTACAGCTTGCTACGTGATTTTGAATACTGGTATTTAACTGATAATAATGGCAAAGAAATCAGCACAAAAATACACCCATACTTAAAAGCCAGTACGGGGGAGTTTCTTAAAGATGCGGCTGTAGAAGGACGGGGAATCATTCTCGTACCGTCATTTATAGCCTATAAAGAGATAGAAAGTGGCGCGCTGGTTCCAGTACTCAAAAATTACAAGCCACCTCAGCTTGACGCCTACGCAATTTATCCGCAAACGCGCCATCTTTCACAGCGTGTCAGAGCCTTTGTTGATTTTCTGGTAAAGAGATTTGAGGGGACTCCCTATTGGGATTTCTGTTTCAACAAAACAATACCTTGATAAGAAAATATTGTACAGCTCATGTCACTACAGTAGAGTTCTCGAATGTCAGCATGGATTAACAGGACAGGCATAAAATAATATAACAAAATATTTGAATAACGTACAAT
>CBDTVA010000438.1:0-2946 GCA_965363935.1 uncultured Gammaproteobacteria bacterium
GTATGGTTTGTTATGAGACACACTGATTCAAGATATTAGTCACTAATTGTATATAGCTCAGTTGCTTTTTTTCTTCTGTTTTGCCCTGCTTTGCCTGGATAATTTTTCTGCATTAAGAACAGCTAATTCATGCTCCACCATTTTCGGTGTTTCAAGAGTGATACGGCCTAAAATACCGCTGCGCAGTTCGGTTAGTAATATTTTGCTGGCTTTATTCAGGTCAACCTGACCTCCAGAGCGTAAACAGCCACGTTTGCGGCCTATAGCCTCAATTAGTTCAAGTTCATTGCGGGGCAGTTCTTCAAGAGCATAACGCTGTAGCAGATTTTCGGGGTAGCTCTTGAGCAAATACTCAGCAGTAAAAAAAGCAATATCATCGTATTCAAAAGCGGTATCTTTTACTGCTCCTGATGCAGCCAGCCGATACATACTCGGTTCATTTTCAACTTTGGGCCAGAGTACGCCGGGAGTGTCATATAATACAATATCACTGTTCAGCCTGATGGTTTGCTGAGATTTTGTGACCGCCGGTTCATTACCTGTTCTGGCAATGATTTTTCCTGCCAGGATATTGATAAGACTGGATTTTCCAACATTAGGTATACCCATAATCAGGGTATTAATAGTCTGCTGTCTGCTGGAACGATCAGCCAGCATTTTATGGCACAGGTCAATGAGCTGGCGCATACGTTCTGGTTGCTCTGTGGTCAACGCCAGGGTTTTTACTCCCTGCTCCAGTTCGAGCCAGCTTTGCCACTGCCTGGTCATATCAGGATCAGCCAGATCGCTTTTGTTAAGTACTTTAATACAGGGTTTATCAGCCCGTAAGGTTGTCAGCAATGGATTATGGCTGCTGAAAGGAATGCGTGCATCCAGAACTTCTATGATCAGATTAATTCGGGACAGCGTTTGTTTAATTTCTTTATTGGCCTTGTGCATATGGCCGGGATACCAATGAATCGCCATGGTCATTTAGTCGTATTGAAAATCAGTATTTTATGGTGATGAGTCGGGGATGTAAAGAATAAAAAAGGCTCTAAAAGACAAAGCCTGCACTCAACGATAAGGTTCAGTGTGTTGAGTGCACAGGGTTATAAAATTTACCTGTTAAAGAAAGGGTGTCATTCAATTTGGGCAAATTCAAAATCATTTATTGCAACATATAACCATCATAGGTTGGATCCCATTTAAATACCGGTTCATCGGGTTTTCCTGAAGCCGTCGGATTTGACTTCAGATAACGATTGACTTGTTGCATGTTGTCTATATTATTTTCATATGAAAAATCATCTTTATTGACATATTCTTCATATTCATAACTCCATGCCTGTTTTCCATAATCATCATTCAGGCTAAAAGTACCTGAAGGCTTAGATGCTTTTAAGCTATCATCAAAGTGGAATAAATCAGCAGATTCAGGGTGGATTATATCCATAAGCTCGTCAGCCTGTGCTGAGGCAGATATTGCAATAGCAGTGATAATTGCTGATGTAATTATGTGTTTGGAAATTTTCATGATTTGTTCTCCGTTATAATATTTACTATAGGTTTTTTTATGTCTGTGGTTACAGTTTAAGTAAAAAATCCCCAGAAAACTGTGCGTAATTTTACCTGAAGAATTTCGGAAAATACCTAACCCGGACGAGCTGTATAGAAAAGTGATAAGCCGTTTGTAGAATACCTGACTTTCTTATGCGACAGTTAATTTATTTCGGTAAGCAGGGGCCGTAATTTGTTTTTAATAACGTAATTTATGAGATTCTTCCTGACAGACTGACAAACAGATCGGGAGGCAATAAAGGGGCATTGTATTCACACTCAAATAGCATTTTAGTGGTTTCCCTGCTTTGAATTTTTGTCAATCCAGAAGTAAAAAATACATTGAACAGATTGTATGGCTGAAATCAATTTGAAAATTTTATTTATTCATCTAAGCGGATTTGCTATTGTAATGGTGTTGAGAAAAGAGTCTTTAATTTAATACGAAGTCAGTTAAGCAGGATAGAAGAACAGTCATGTTAGATGTGATAAAAAATTTCTTTGCAAAAAATATGATTGCTGAAACCGTTTCGAGTGTTCCGGAACATCAATTAAAATTAGCGACAGCCTCATTAATGATTGAAATGATGAATCAGGATGAAGTGGTGCTTGAGACAGAAAAACAGACTGTACGTAAAGCGTTGCAGGAGAATTTTAGCCTCACTGATCATGAAACAGAGGAATTATGTCAGTTAGCAGAACAGGAGATACACAATGCTACGGATTATTATCAGTTTACTCGTTTGATTGCAGAGCATTATTCCCGACAGCAGAAAATTCAGGTCATTGAATTGCTTTGGCGTGTCGCCTATGCGGATAATCACCTGGATGCTTATGAAGAACATATGGTGCGTCGTATTGCCGATTTGATTTATGTGCCGCACCACGATTTTATCCAGGCAAAACACCGAGTGCTAAATGCATTTGACTGATGTAAATACGAGTGTTAAACCTAATACATGCGTAGAATTATTAAAAATATAACTAAAAAACTGTTTTGGCTACTTGTGGGGCTAGCCGCTTTCTCCATACTGCTGGTCGGAAGTTTGAATTTTTTCAATCCGCCTACCTGGATGTGGAAGTTACAACGGCAACTTTCTCCCCCTGATAATTATCCTGCCAAAGTTCAGCATCAATGGGTTGCATGGGCAAGCATTTCAGGCGATATGAAACTGGCCGTAATTGCAGCAGAAGATCAACTGTTCCCACATCATTCAGGTTTTGACTTTGACTCTATTGCCAAAGCGCTGGAATCCAATCTTCAGGGAAAACGGATTCGTGGCGCCAGTACTATTAGCCAGCAAACAGCAAAAAACCTCTTTTTATGGTCTGGTAAAAATTTTTTACGCAAAGGGATTGAAGCCTGGTTTACTGTTTTATTGGAATTATTACTTGGTAAGCAGCGAA
>CBDTVA010000439.1:0-2941 GCA_965363935.1 uncultured Gammaproteobacteria bacterium
AACTCTGGTTTAATAATTGTGCTTTCAGGGCGGCGGGCAGATCACTTATGATCAGAGTTTCTTTTTCGGCATCAAAAATGACCGTATCCCCTAAAGCTTCCTCATTTATGGTAATACTCACCTGAGCATTACGACCACTTAGTTTATTAAAACGCCGGATGACTGATTTATTGGGTGATATTTCTCCTGCTAACTCAAATTGTTCGCTGTTGACATAATTCATAAAATCATCAACCGCACCTTCAGCCACATAATTTGAGAAATTTTTTAGTACAACGTTTTGCCCCTTGTCAGCCTGATCAATGCAATATTCAGCCGCTTTTTGTTTAAACTGTAACTTGTTGTCTTCACCCTCGACTTTATTATCACAAAACTGCTTTACCGCTGTGAATAATTCACTGGTTTCCTGTCTGGAATCAATTGTTTCATCACTACCAATAAATTTTCGAAAGTATTCGGAAAGTTTATGGCTTTCTTTGGCTCGAATCATGGAAATATATCGCCCAGAGTCTGCTTCTTCGTGCCATTGTGTTAGATCAATACGGGCAGCAAGATGGAGTTTACTGATATCAAGATAGTCAATATTATTGATTTCCAATTTACTGTTCACAGCAATGCCGGGCACATTATTAAGCATAGCAATCAGCATAAAATCACTGCCAAACAAGGTATAATGCACAAAAATCATATAGCCACCGGTAGCCTTGCTGGCCTGATCGATGTAATGTTTTAACAGGGTCATGGCCTTATGGCTATAATCAATAAAATCTATCTTTTTTTCAAGGTATGTGCCCAGCAAGACATTCAGAGAACTCACTGGTTTAACTTTTGTTTCTATTGATTCACTGCCTGTCCCGATATCCCCGGGCCGGACTGGTTCTGCTTCAATGAAGCTGCCAAACACCTTGCTTGGCTTACTATTATAAGCTTTATTAAGCGCATCCAGAAAAGTTTCCAGTGTTTCATAGGCTGGAATGGCATCATGGCTCAATGATAAGTGCGACTGGCCTGAATCAGCCTGCTTTTCAATTAAATGGACTACTAATTTCTGAATGACCATACTGGAATTTACTCTTAGATTACGGGCAGGCTATCATACTTTATTTCATATTCTCAATGCTAATTTTATGTGAAAAATCAAAATATTTCTGCAAAACCTTATACAGATACCACGCATCTTTATTGCCACAGAGCTCTCGAATGGAGTGCATGGCGAAGGTTGGCACACCTACATCCAGTGTTTTGACACCAATTTCAGTAGCCGTGATTGGGCCAATGGTACTACCGCACCCCATATCTGTGCGTACAACAAAACTTTGTACCGGAGTATTGACTTTTTCTGCCAGGACTTTAAAAACAGCCCCCGTTTCACAGTTGGAAGCATAACGCTGGTTGGCATTTACTTTGATAACCGGACCCTGATTGATTATTGGTCCGTGATTTGCGTCGTGTTTATCAGCAAAGTTCGGGTGTATCCCGTGTGCATTGTCTGCAGAAATCAACATGGATTGATCAACCATACGGGTCAGTGATTCAGTAGAACCAGACAATCGTTCAAGCACAGATTTCAAAAAAGGCCCCTGTGCTCCCGCACTTGAAGCACTGCCGACTTCTTCATGATCGCTACAGATCAGTAAGCTCGTTCCCTGATTATCTGCACGCATTAATGCCTGTGCAGCAGCAAAACAACTGAGCAAATTATCCAGACGGGCACTGGCAATAAAGTCCTCGTTTAAGCCCACATAAGCAGCATTTTGGACATCGTAGAAGCTCAGTTCAAAATCCAGTACATCATCTATATCAATGTCGTCATACTGAATCATTAGTTGCTGTTTCAACACGTCCTTTAAAGTCTTCTGCGGCATTTTTGCCTCTGAGTCTTCAGTATCAACTATCATTAAAAGCGGCGGTATATCGGTTTGTGAATTAATACTACGATTCTTGTTGGCATCACGATCAAGGTGAATGGCAAGACTGGGAATAATCGCTATGGGTTTTTGAAAGTCAATTAAACTACTTCTAATATGCTCATTATTATCCCGGTAAATCACCTTGCCAGCCAGGGACAAGTCACGATCAAACCAGGGATTTAACAAAGCCCCACCGTATACCTCAACACCTAATTTTAAATAAGTATGGCTTATAATTTCGGCATTCGGTTTTACTTTCAAACAAGGGCTGTCAGTATGTGCGCCCAGCATGCGCACTCCCGTGTCCAATACATCTTTCTGCCCATAGACAAAGGCAATAATTGAAGAAGCATTACGCGTTACATAGTATCGTTTTCCCGGTTCCAGTGACCAGGCTTCAGATTCAGATAAACACTTAAAGCCATAGGCTTGCAGCCATTCAATCTGATTTTTTACCGCATGAAAAGGTGTAGGAGACGCATCAAGAAACTTCATTAGTGCCTGATTGAACTGGGACAAATCAATTGCATCAATACCCTTAAAACTAACGTCTGTCATTTTTTACTGGTCTGCATGAACATTAAAAGTTGAAGAATTAATTTTGCCAGGAACAACATATTTCCTGGAAGGTAAAAGTTTCATCGCCTCTGGCTTATCAACCTCAGTAAAAACAGGTTTGCCTCCAAACACCTCGTATTCCATATCCACTCTTATATAATAGGTCTCGCCAGATTGTACGCTAAGCTTTATCATAGCACCCTGCTCTGCATTGCGATCTTCTACTGAAAAGGTATGTTCTCCGGGGTTTGTAAACAGGTAAAAGTAACTATCCTGAGCCATAGCGCCAACCGTTTGCTGATTTTCAGACACATTAAAGCGATAGGTTGAACCAATAAACCCGGGTGAACGATAGAAATAAATCAGGGCTTTATCGGGATTGGCTTCCGGAAAAACCTTTTCTTGTGAATAATCAACCGGCGCACAGGCGGATAAAAGCAAAAGCAGGACCAGAGCAATAAACGAAGGTAATT
>CBDTVA010000440.1:0-2928 GCA_965363935.1 uncultured Gammaproteobacteria bacterium
GCTTCTCAGTATGGGATTTAACAAGAAAGGAAAAAATATTGCCATTGCACTGGCAGAAGATTTAACTGCTATTGAAGTTCAGAAACAACGCTTTAAAAAACACTTTTTCCTGTTGTCATTGGGCGGGCTTATGCTTCTACTGTTGCTGCAAAGCGTTATCCTGCGCCTGTCCTTCAAGCGCCTTGAAACGTTACGGGTAGATATTAATCGTCTTGAACAGGGTAAATTACTGAAACTCTCAGATAATGTACCATCAGAAGTCCTGCCTCTAGTACAGGAAGTCAATCATTTATTAACCTTGCTTGAACAAAGACTAAGTCGTTCTCGAAATGCTCTGGGTAATTTGACTCATGCACTTAAAGGCCCGCTGAATTTATTATTTCAGTATTTGGACAGTCATCAGAATAATGTTGAAAGCAATAACAGCTCTAATGATATCAATGCCCAAAAACAGGTGGAGAGAATCAATCAGTTAATCAATCGTGAACTTAAAAGAGCACGACTGGCAGGAAAAGGAAACTCTACCCAGCGCTTTAATGCAGATAAAGAAGTTTCTGAGCTTATTAGTGTGGTAAAACAGATATACTCCTACCGGCAACTTAAAATCAATTACCTGATTGGTGAAACGGTTTGTGCTTTTGGTGATCGGGAAGATATGCTGGAATTGATGGGGAATTTACTCGATAACGCCTGTAAATGGGCAAATAGTAAAATTAATATAGCGATTAGCTGTCCCGTTAATGATCACGTTAATATCATGATAGAAGATGATGGTCAGGGAATTTCAGAGCATCAACTGGCATCGCTAACCAAACGTGGTGAACGCCTGGATGAATCGGTTGACGGACATGGCCTGGGACTGTCAATTGTGAATGATATTGTTAAACTTTACGGCGGCACTATTCAGTTTGCTCGTTCTTCCTCTTTAGGCGGGTTGCATATCAGTATAATAATTGAATTTTAAATCAACCTGCTATGTGTAAAGGATAATCGGCTAAAACAATCCCGGCGATTAAGCCGGGATTGTTCGAATCATCAATAAGTAAAAACTATTTTGCCAGCAGGGTAGTGCCAGGAGTAGCAGGTAGACGTGGCATGGTCAAAGTAGGGTATTCACCGGTTAAGGCACCAAGAAAAGCAACTATATCATCAACTTCGCCATCCTTGAGTGTCTTGTTCAACTGTGTTTTGGCCATGACACGAACCGCTTCGTGCAGGGAGGAAACACTGCCATTATGGAAGTAAGGGGCGGTGTCAGTAATATTACGTAAGGTCTGAACACGGAAGTTATACTTGTCCGATTCTGATTTGGTTACTTCGTAACGCCCTGAATCGGCCATTAGATCATATTTTTTAACATAATCACTGTCCGCGAAAGTTGGGAATTTGGTGAAGAAGCCCTGACCCAATGGCATGCTGGGACCATTGAATGCTGGCCCGGAGTGACAGGCTGTACAGCCGAAGGAGGCAAAGGTGTTCATACCACGAATTTGCTGTTCGCTCATGGCATTTTTATCACCTTTTGCATAACGGTCGTAGGCACTATTGGGTGTGATTAAGGTGCGTTCAAATGCGCCTACTGCCTTGGCGGCATTATCAATGGTCATACTGTCCTTACCAAATGCTTTTTCAAAATATGTGGCATATCCGGGAATTGCTTTAACTCGCTGCATGGCAATTTCAAGATCCTGCATACCCATTTCTATTGGATTGGTCACCGGCCCTTTGGCCTGGTCTTCCAGGGTATTGGCGCGGCCATCCCAGAATTGTACTGAATGGAAGGCTGAGTTCCAGACAGTGGGGGCGTTACGTCCACCCACTTTTCCGTGGACACCCATGGATGTCGGACGTTGATCATCTCCACCGGCCATTACGTTGTGGCAGGAATTACAGGAAATGGTGCCAGTGGAAGAGAAGCGGGGGTCAAAATAGAGCATCTTGCCCAATTCGACTTTTTCAGCCGTAGTCGGATTATCTTCAGGGGCAGGGGCTTTATCTGGAAGAGGCTGCCATGAGGAAGCAAAAGCAAGGTTGCTGAGAAATATACCACTGATCAGTACGAATGTTTTCATTATATTCATATATTAAACTCCATGTTAGATATCTAAAGATTTGTCATTTAGTGTGTATCTTAAAAAACAATAATAATGTTGAATAATTGTCTTAACGCCGATATTGTAAATTTCTTTTATGAATTGAAACTGAAAAATAACAGAGGCAGCAATTTGAAAATAATACCCACGTCACATAGACAGAAATTCACTTCAGTTACATATATTGCCTTAGTCAGCTTAAAATTTATTGTCAGCTTAAAATTTATTGATAACTATAAATGGTTTAGAAGTTGAAATTGGGTCTTCATATTGGAAGTCAGTTTTATTGAATGGTTATTAATTGGAATATTATTATAAACTAAAATAATCCCCCATATCTACTGATTTCTTCCAGTGCTCATAGCCGGTCAGATAAAATACAAATAGTTGTTTTTCTACGTAGTTTCCGAAATTTATTTTTTTTAGTCATATCTTATACTTAATCCTGATCCACTCTATTAATTAGATTAAAAGGTGTAATGATATGAATACAGCAATAAAACTTACTGGAGCAGCGGTTGCAGCAGCTGCAGCCGCGCTATTGATGACGGGTTGTAATTCCACTTATGAGTCATCAGAGGCAACAGCCGAAGCAATGGTTAAATGCAGTGGTATAAACGCCTGCAAAGGCACTTCTGCCTGTAAAACGGCAACTAATGCCTGCAAAGGCCAAAATAGCTGTAAAGGTCATGGTTGGATAAAAGCCTCAGAAGAAGAATGTACTTCAAAAGGTGGAACTGTATTGGGATAGTAAAAAACCAAATGCCTGTCTGGTCTGTCTTAATTCAAGTAAAGGCCGGACAGTTTTGATTTATAAAATTAAGTGTATTATCCG
>CBDTVA010000441.1:0-2928 GCA_965363935.1 uncultured Gammaproteobacteria bacterium
GCCCAAAAATTTCTATAACCCAGAATACATCAGAAAAATAAGCAATAAGAATAACTTTTTTTGTTTCTACCTGGTATTTATCAATAGCTAAAAGTGCTGTGCCAGTACCAAAAGAATGTCCTATAACAGCTTCAAACGGACCTTCTGTTTTTGATATTTCAGAAATAATTGAGGCAACATCCAGCATATTCGAACGCTTGCCAGAGGAATCACCATGTCCTGGCACATCAAAGCCTAGCACACGATATCCTGCCTCAACCAATGGCGCTATAAAAGGATAAAACTGCGTGCATCGCCCACCCCAGCCATGTGAAAGTAAAACTGTTGGAGCATTATCCGGCCCCCATGTTCGAATTGAAATATTTCTGTTTCTGACATTGAGATAAGTGAGAGTAGCTTCTTCACGCAGTTTAATCTCTCGTTTGGGTGTGCCAAACCTGGGTGGAGTCATAAAGAAACGTAAGGCTAATTTACCTGCAAGCACTGGGGATACCGCCCCCAGGATTTTAAAGGTAAATGTAGCGCCAGAAAAAAACAGCTGCATCGCCATAGACATATGTGTGTTTTTAAAGGGATGCTCGGTTTTATTGTGATTGCTCATAAATCCACCCAGTGATGGCGCAAACGCACTGTTGCCCCCATACGTTCAAAAATCTGTAGTAAACCGTAAATAGTTCGATTATGGAAAATAAATTCCTCGGCCACATAATCAATAGCAAAAAAATTATGCAGGTTTTTCATAGGTTGTTTACCTTGCTGTGTGTATGAAAAATGTTTGTCAAAAATAAAACTGTCAGATTGAAAAGGTAATGTTACCCATTGTCCAAAGGGACGCAGTACTTTTTGATAAAATGAGTCACTATAGTCCTTGCAGGACATACCGAGTTCTTTATAGGCAGCAAAAAGTGATTCAGGATCATCATTAAGATAAGCGAGAAGAATACGTGGGAACAGATCCGTAAATTGGTCAGACATCCGCCTTACACAGCCAAAATCAATCACGCTAATTGAACCATCCTCATGAAATAGATAATTCCCTGGATTGGGATCAGCATGAAGGCGCTGCAAGTCACGTGAGGAATGAATAAAAAAATCATAAAGCAACTGAGCGGTTTTATTTCTCATGGCTTGAGACGGTCTGGTTGCTAACCAGTTATCAAGGTGCAGGCCCTGAATGAGCTCTGTTGTCAGCACTCGTTGGCTACTCAACTCATTATAGACTTGCGGAATATAGATACCCTTGAGGGTGACATGTTTTTGAAACCATCGGGTATTTTTGGCCTCAATCCGATAATCGACTTCTTCTTTTAAACGAGCCTCAATTTCATCCAGTGACTGTAAAATGAGTTTGCTATTTGACATGCCTCGCACCACCCCGCGTAATAATGCCAGATCACTTTCGATGGCAACATTAATCCCAGGATATTGTACTTTCACGGCCACATTTGTACCATCGCAGTGTTTTGCTTTATGTACTTGCCCGAGACTGGCAGCAGCAAAGGCTTGAGCTGAAAATTGTGCAAACAACTTCTCAGGAGTCTTATTAAATTCACTCATCATAAGCTTGCGTACCAGGACACGGTTCAAAGGAGGTACCTGATGAAATGATTTTCCCAGCTCCTTGCGGTAAGACTCAGGCAATAAGCCCTGTTCCATGCCTATCATCTGCGCCACTTTTAAGGCCGTACCGCGAAGCTGAGTGAGCGCTTTAAAGAGGACTTGAGCATTTTTATCATCCAGCTTTTCTTTATCCTTCTGTTTGTCATCGCGGGAAAGGAAAGGTCGTTTTACCCTGTGTTTTAAATAGCCCGCACCTACTTTCATTGCTGCAGCACCGGCAACACCACTACGCGCTAATTTTCCTTCGGGCACCTTATGGCTCATTTAATTTTTTCCATAAAATGGCGTTTAATATATTTGGCCGCGCCTTTTTCCGGAGAAGATTCAGCAGACGTGCCATTGAAGCTGTCAAAGTGCATCATTACATGAGAACGAAATAAAAATGAAATAAGATCAAGTGACTTGCCAATCATTCCTTGATACAAAATACTGGCGATAATCTCCATGCTTTTGTCCACCAGTTGGGTGGTATTGGTAAAATTTTCAGAATCATCTTTAAGCCAGTACGCCATAACGCCTGTTAGATAATCCCAGAACAGGCGGGGCAATAATTCCTGATAGGGTTGGGCTGGAATTTCTCCTGCTTCAATTGCGGCTTCCAGCATATCGGTAATTATCCGGGTGAATATTTTCCTTGTCCTGTTTAGATAAGCCCCCCCAGCAACAGGGGAGTAATAGGTCAGCTTAAAAACCTCCTGCAAAAATTCTCTGGCTGGGAGCCACGTGTGCAATTGTGTTTCGACAAACTGTTGTAATTGTTCATGTAAAGAATACTCATGGAAATCTTCAATCTCCTTGAGTGAATCCAAAACCTGCTGCTGCACATATTCGCAATAGCCGTAGAGTAATTTCTCTTTAGAAGGAAAGTAGTTGTAAATGGTTGCATCGCCCACCTTTGCACGACGCGCAATCTCACGCATAGAGGCTGATTTAAAGCCTTTTTCAGTAATTACATCAACCGCAGCTTCAAGGATTTTGATGCGGGTTTTAGCCTTATCTTTTTCACTGACTTTCATAAAGCGCCTCATTATTCAGCGTTAATCTATAAATAAAATAGCACATAATTGCATTTAATGTATAGCAATTATTTATTAATATGTGTCTTTGGAGATAAAAACGGAAAAAGTATTAGTATGGACTTGGTTGAAAAATCTTTCGCTGCTCAGGTAAACAGCCTGCTTTAAATGCCGCCGGATAGTTTTTTTTCCGATACCTTCCAGCACTAATTTCACATAGGCCCTGGTTGCCTGGTACCGGTTATCGGAAAATTGAGATTACAGGTGAGATTACAGGCAGGCATAGCAAATT
>CBDTVA010000442.1:0-2927 GCA_965363935.1 uncultured Gammaproteobacteria bacterium
CAGAGCACCCCGCAGATGGTGATAATATTCCAGTAATTCATTTTTATAATTCGCAGCGGCCACCAGTAAGGCAGCACTAAGAAAGAGGGACCATTTCCACATAATTTTTTCCAGGTAAATAGCATAAGATGACTTTAGCAAGTCAGAATTTCAGGTTTAAACGTGTCTGTATCCGATCCGGATACACCTCAGGAAGAAATTGCTTTTAAATACGCAGGATACCGGTTAAAACCAGTGGAGGAAGAGTATTGCTATCAGAAAAGTTGTGATTATTGAGGGGATTGTGACTTGCCATTAACTGAACAATTGGCAGGCTAGTGGGAATTTCGAACAGGACAAATGATGCCACATCAACTGAATCAAAGACAAAGGTCATACTATCAGAAACAGTATTATGAGCATTCTGGCAAATGATTTTAGTCTCCAGTACACTCATCATCGTCGCATGCTCAGCGGGACAATAAGCACAGTTTTGCATTTTTGCATGCAAAGTGGTGCTATCTGTTACTCCTTCTGCACCTTGAAGTGGCAGGTCATTGGCCATAACACATGGTGTTATAGCTATCGACAACCACACGAATAGCAACATACCCAAAAGAGTACGGCTAAAAATCCGTGATTTTTGTCTGAATTGCTCTAACAAAATTTACCTTCAGTCATTGCTGTTATTGTTTATTATTAAAAAGTCTAGCATAGTTCAGGGCAATGCCCAAATACGTAACATTACCTATTCCTTGGCCACGGCATTGTTGGTCTGTTTTTTTAATTCACACCAGAGCAAATCAACGGGCTGATCTTTATCCGGTACATAACCGGTTTCACTGTCCAGCAGGATCTCTCGTACCCATGAAATATTAAAATCATTGCAGGCTTCATCCAGAAGTCGTATTTTTTCTTCCATAACGGGCATTGGCAGGCACTTTTCCTCAGCACGCATAATTCTTGGATGGCGTGTAGCTGTGACATTATCGCCAATAAGCAATTCTTCATAGAGTTTTTCACCGGGTCTTAGGCCGGTATAAATAATTTCAATATCACCCTCAGGGTTGCTGTCATCTTTGACTTCATAGCCGGACAGGTGAATCATTTTTTTTGCCAGCTCGGCAATTTTAACCGGTTCTCCCATATCCAGAACAAAGACATCTCCCCCCTGTCCTTCACTAGAACCCAGAGAACCTGCCTGCAAGACCAGCTGCGCGGCTTCGGGAATGGTCATAAAGTAACGAATGATGTCGGCATGGGTGACGGTCACCGGTCCGCCATTTTTTATTTGCCGATTAAACAGGGGAACCACTGAACCCGAGGAACCCAGCACATTACCAAATCGTACCATACAAAAACGGGTCGCATTTTGCTGTGTTTTCGTATTCTCTGCCAGTGCCTGTAAGACCAGTTCAGCAAAACGCTTGGTGGTGCCCATAATATTGGTTGGACGTACGGCTTTATCCGTGGAAATCAGGACAAAGGTTTCCACTTCTGCCGCCAGGGCTGCCCTGGCCGAACGCAGTGTGCCAAAGATATTATTGCGAATACCTTCAACGATATTTTCTTCCACAATAGGCACATGTTTATACGCTGCCGCATGATAAACCGTCTGCACCCCGTACACTGTAAAAATACTCCACAAACGTTTTTCATCCTGAACGGAACCCAGTAATGCGGTGAGTTGAATATTCCCGGACACATGGTCATTGGCGAGTGCTTTCTTTAATTCCTGTTCAATGGAATACAGGGCAAATTCGGAAATTTCCAGCAGAATGATCTGCCTGGGTTCATGTTTGATGATCTGGCGGCACAGCTCCGAACCTATCGAACCGCCGGCTCCGGTAACCATAACCACCTTATTTTTTATGCAATGTTCAAATAACTCATTGTCCGGCGCCACAGAATCACGTCCCAGCAGATCTTCGATATCCACTTCACGCAGCTCTTCAATTTTTGCTTTGCCACTGACGATATCAGCCAGAACCGGAATTGTTTTGACCTGCACCGGGAAAGGTTCCAATTTAGAAATAATGACTCGCTTTTGATGCGTCGATACGGATGGCATGGCTAATAAAATTTGCGCAATAGCTTCTTTTTCAATCAGCTCTGGCAAATGATGCGGGCGAAACACCTTGACGCCATTAATAACACGCCCTTTTATGCTTCGATCGTCATCGATAAAGGCCACCGGCTCATATTCCCCGCCCTGACGTAATGCGGTTAACAACTGCCGCCCGGCATCACCGGCACCATAGATAGCCACTTTTTCAGTGTCTTTTTTTAAAATTGACTGATAATAGAGCCAGACGGCAAAACGGGAGCCGCCAACAAAAAACAACGCCAGTCCCCAGTAGATAAAAGGAATAGAACGGGGTATCCCTTCCGCCCGGGTGAGAAAGACCAAAGTACCGACAATCAACGCCGAAAGGGAAATACCTTTAATCACTGCAATAATGGCTTCTGTACCCATAAATCGGATCACCGACCGATACAGGCCCAAGCGCAGAAAAACCATCACACTGAAAAAGGTGGTCAGTATATAAACCAGATAATCACGCCAGTCCGTTGTATACTGAATCTCACCCCAACGAAGAGTAATTGCCAGCCAAAGCGCAAGCGGCAGCCATATGAAATCAGCTGCTATCATAAGAAATTGTTTGGAATGGCGTGAGAGTTCTTTTTTAGCCATAAAGAAAGGCGATTTTATATAATTTCATTTAAGGTAATCATTATTGATAAACTATCAATCTGTATTTCCTGACATTTCTGGATGCTTTTATAGCCTTTTTTTCCAGGGTCAGTATGTTTCAGTATCAACTTATTGTTCAGATCCACAATAAAATACAAGGGAACATTACCGGTTGCATACATTCTCATTTTATCCCCCGTGTCATAGCCCAAAGTACTATCAGAAACTTCAATAATCACCATGGCATCCTGTG
>CBDTVA010000443.1:0-2918 GCA_965363935.1 uncultured Gammaproteobacteria bacterium
CATTAAATCAATAAAACCCGTTGATTCTAAAATCCAATAGATACCGGCTAAAATCATTAGCGCCATAATAAACCATACGAGTTGATCCCGGAGATTTTATTAACGTTCATTGCTGTTTAAATTATTAACCTTTCTCTTTATAAAATAAAAGTCTATAGTAAAACGTCATACTCAAAATTTGGTATTTTTAAGTCTTAAAGAATTAACGATCACAGACACCGAACTGAAACTCATTGCGGTCGCCGCAATAATGGGTGACAGTAACAAACCAAACACGGGATATAAAACACCCGCAGCAACTGGTACACCCAATGAATTATAAACAAAGGCAAAAAACAAATTCTGTCGGATATTATTCATCACCGTATGACTGAGTCTGCGCGCACGAACAATGCCTCGTAAATCCCCTTTGACAAGGGTAACACCAGCACTCTCCATGGCAACGTCCGTACCGGTTCCCATGGCAATGCCTACATGAGATTGAGCCAGTGCCGGAGCATCATTGATACCATCACCCGCCATGGCAACTATTTTACCTTCAGATTGTAATTGTTTAACAATAGTGGCTTTTTGATCGGGTAAGACTTCTGCTTCAACCCGATCGATATTTAATTGTTTAGCCACTGCTTCAGCGGTCATTCGACTATCACCCGTTAACATAACAACATGTACTCCAGCCTTATGAAGATCGCTGATAGCTTCGTCTGTAGAGTCTTTAATGGGATCAGCCACGCCAATAAGCCCTGCTGGTTTACCGTCAACGGCCAGCAACATAACGGTCTGTCCTTTTTTACGACTCTCATCAGCTTGTTGAGGTAAATCATCGGGAGCTATGGATAGACCTTCTAACAGTTTAATATTACCCAGGGCAACCTGACGTCCATTCACAACACCAGTAACACCCTTGCCTGTGATTGATTGAAAATTATCCGTATCGCTTAATGTGATGCCTCTGTCTTCTGCACCTTTAACAATGGCTTCCGCCAGAGGGTGTTCACTGGCCCGTTCAAGACTGGCTGCCAGAGTTAAAATATCCTTTTCTTCAAAACCTGAGGCTGGCTGAACAGAGACCAGCTTTGGTTTACCTTCTGTCAGGGTGCCCGTTTTATCCACCACCAGTACATCCACTTTTTCAAGCGTTTCTAATGCCTCAGCATTTTTAATAAGAACCCCCATACTGGCCCCCTTCCCTGTTCCAACCATAATTGACATTGGAGTGGCAAGACCCAGTGCACAGGGACAGGCAATAATTAAAACCGCAACGGCATTGACAATCGCATGAGCTAAACGAGGTTCAGGGCCAAAAAAGCCCCATGCAATTAAAGTCGCCACCGCGATTAAAACCACGACGGGGACAAAATAGCCTGCGACAATATCAGCCAGCTTTTGTATGGGCGCTCGAGAACGTTGTGCCTCACTCACCATATGAACGATTTGTGAGAGTAAAGTATCTGAACCAATTTTCTCTGCACGCATTAAGAGGCTGCCTGTACCGTTAACGGTTGCTCCAATCACTTTATCATTTTTATCTTTTTCAACGGGAATAGGTTCGCCTGTCACCATTGACTCATCCACGGATGAATGCCCTTGTGTGACAGAACCATCAACCGGTATTTTTTCACCCGGTCTGATGCGTAAAATATCACCAACCACCACCTGTTCCAGTGGAATGTCTTCTTCACTGCCATTCTCACGAACTATACGGGCCGTATTGGGTGCCAGTCCCAGAAGCATTTTTATGGCATCATTGGTTTGACTTCGTGCTCTTAGTTCCAGTACCTGTCCCAATAAAACTAAAGCAGTGATCACCGCAGCCGCTTCAAAATAGACATCAATTAATCCCCCTTCCATTTGCATCACGGGGGGAAATATTCCCGGTAACAATAAGGCCACCATACTATAGGTCCAGGCAACCGATACGCCAAGGCCAATGAGGGTAAACATATTAAGATTCCAGGTAACCACAGACTGTACAGCACGCACATAAAATGGCCAGCCACCCCAAATAACCACTGGCGTGGCCAGTGCAAATTCAATCCATTGCACCATTTGCATGGATAAACCTGAGGGCAGTAAAGAAGGCGCTAAATCAGCGATCATGGCCAGAACAAACACAGGAAATGCTAAAATTGCGCTGAATTTAAACCGTCTGGTCATATCATTCAACTCATCATTATTTTCTTCTGCTGTGATTGTTTTGGCTTCAAGTGCCATACCACATTTAGGACAACTGCCAGGATGATCCTGTATCACCTCAGGGTGCATTGGGCAGGTATATTCCGTTATTGTGTTGCTCATGGAGGCACCAACTAAATCAAGTGCCATACCACATTTTGGGCAGGAACCAGGCTCATACTGACGTATTTCAGGGTGCATTGGACAAGTATAAAATGTCTCACTCGCTTTTGAATGAGAGTCTGAATGGGATTGTGAGTCTGATGCTAGAGGCTTATCAACAGATTCATTATTTGATTCTGAATGAAGATATTTTTCAGGCTCTGAAGTAAATTTATTATGACAAGAAGCACTACAGAAGTAAAAAGTCTTACCATTGTAAACATACTGGTATTCACTCTTATGAGTCACTGACATACCACATACAGGGTCAAACAGTTCTTGTGCATCAATTTCTTCTTCAATATTTCTTAACATCGTTTTTCCTCTGTATTCTATCCCTGATAGGACGAGGGAGAAACCTAAAAATAATGATCAGAACGGTCGTATTGAATCAACATCAATACTAAATAAAATGATAGCATAAAACGAACTTTCTGAGCTTTTATGCTATCTTTCTATGATTATTGAAGGTGATATTCGCCGGCTGTCCTGGACCGGTGTTTCAGATAACTGGGAGCTACTCGCAGGTATCAGTAAAGTGTTCTGGGGGGTCGCTGAAACACAACACCTGGTTGATATCG
>CBDTVA010000444.1:0-2913 GCA_965363935.1 uncultured Gammaproteobacteria bacterium
ATGAAAACTGGCCCTGCAGATACGGTTGCAGCACATCCGGAATAAATTCACCCTTCAGATAATAGCCTTCAGCTTTCAGCTGGTAATAATATGATTTTCCCACCGCACCGTTTTCAGTGACCTCAGGATAACGGAAATACAACTCCAGCACCGACAAATTATGCTGCAGTTCATCAATAAGCGGGGTCTTAATCGTTATTCGGCCTGAAGTGCCCCAATGCTGACTGGTTTTCAAACCAGATAATGCCAGATTAAAGGGCCCCTCATGCCAGTCGTTTTCCTGTGTTATTGGCAATGCTAAAGTATCATCATAGTTGCTATTCCAGTCGGCAACCGATGAAAGTTTGGCCGGCTGCAATTGATATGTTCTGAAGTCTTCTGAGGGGTATGGAGGGAATCTTGAAATTTCTACCGGGTAGCTTATAAGCTCCAGACTTTTTGCATAGACCACCTCGATAAAAGCAATTTCGCCCTGATATTTTTCTATTATGGAGCGCCCTGATGCCAACAGGTTACTCATAGATGAAGAAGTGGATGTGCGACTCAGATATTGTTGCTTTTTGTTCAATGCCCGAACAGCCAGGACTCGTTTTTCATCCCCTGATAAAACATAGGAAAGCGTGTCAATGGCACTGGGCTTAAATAATATCCTGCTGCCATAAACGGATACGACCTTGTTCTGTTCAAGCCTGGCAAATTGCTCAGTGTGCGTCTCTGTGGTCAGATTCAATTCAACCTGCCCCAGTAAGGACTTCACTTGTGAAAATTTGATACCTTGCCTGAGTTTGACTTTCCTGCTGACTTCCAGTTCATTGTAAGCGATTTGTGCCTCGTCAACAAAGGCGTTTTTTACCGCACCCCGGCGGCTAAAAAACGTTTCTTCATTTTTACCTGTGTCACCACACTCCCGTTCAGCCAGTAAATTTTTACCTCCAGCATCATTCACAGCAGTAATTATTAAGCTGGACTGCTTATTGCCGATATTTTCAATATTGTGACCTTTACCTCTGAGCTGCAGGACAATATGCTCCTTTTCGATTAACAGCTGGTCAACCGCCACGGCAAACGGTCCGCCTATCCAGCCGGGTTTAAAAAAATTATCAAACTGCTCATTAAACGGTTTAAGCTGTGATTTGTCGTACTGTGGCAAAAAATGCTCGGTATATAGCGCAATTTTTTCCGTCACAGCAACAGTATCTGAAGGCTTACTGCCTGAGGGATCATCCATGGTAAAAAATCTGTCCGTAAATTCACGCAGGGATAAGTCAATTGATTTTTTTACTTCATTATCCCATTGTAACTTAATGGAAAGCTGCCCCGTGTCCTGTCCGGAATTCAAAGCAGAGTCCTGGTAAATGCTGACTTTATTCAACAATGTCTGTAAATTGGCAAGTCCATGGCTGCTTGATTTCATTTCCTCAACCTGACGACTCAATTGAGCATTGGTTTTATCCAGCCAGGCCTGACTTTGACTGTTGAGGCTGACATCAAGCAGGCCTCCGGGCGGTAATAATTGTAAACCAACACCGGCATAAAGGCTGTTCAGCGGTTTATTTTTTCCGGCCATAGTTTCAATCATCCCGGCGGTCATTCCCGAGTCTAAATGCTTTCCCTGTTCTGGTTTAAACAATGCAATACTGATCAGTTTGTCACTTCGGTATTGTGCCCATTTGCTTAAATCAGTGACCTTTCCAGGCGCTTTTCTCAGTAACTGATGCAAATTATCCAGTTGTCCGTCGTTTGTTATCAGAATGCGTTGCGGCTCTATTGACACCTCCCTGAAACTTCCCTTTTGGCAGTTGCCAGGATCAGTTTCTGCAATTCTGAGCCGGACAAAATCTGCATCGGGTATAACCTCACCGTGGTAATGATTCAGGAAAAACGTTTTTACCGCCGGAACAGAGAAATTACCCAGTAAAATAGTATGAGTGACCAGTGTCCTGTCCTCAAGATATGCAGCGCTCAGTATCTGCTGTATTGATTTTTTTACTTCAAGACCCGATGTTTTCAGAGTATGGTAAAATGCACTGTGTGTACCCGGCAGGGCATCCAGATCAGCAACAAAATAATTCTGCAGGGATATCAGGCGTTCAAAATTGACATGCGCCAGAAACACTAATGACTCATTTGCCAGCGATTGCTCAAAGTTCACAATCTCATCCGGCACGTCCACACTAATATTGTATTTATTCCATAAATTAATGCTAATGACAGTGAGAACCGCCCATAAAACAATCGCCAGCATCGGACGCTTGCGTTTTTGTAGCGTTTTTTTAAGTTCTCTGGTTAATTTTTCTGTTTTAGTTTCTGCACCTGGACTCTCACTCTGGTGATTGCTGATTTGTGCCAAATCCGTGAGAATAACGACCTCGAGTCCGGCATTAGTAAACAACTGCTGTAATTTCTGGGCATGAGTCTTATCATGATCTCTGCGTATAATAACGGCTTTGCCGGAAAAAAATTTTTTCTCAACTTTTTCTTCGGATATTTTGGTCAGCCGTGCAATATTGGCTACCACCTGCTCTTTGCTGAAACCATCCAGCAATCGCCCTTTAAAAAGAACTTTGTATTCTCCGCGTTTTTTTCTTTGCCTGGCACGGGAAGATTTCCGGTCCGCTTTGCCTGTTACTGGAACAGTATCAGGCTTTTCATAATTATTCATTGGCATTCCAATAATCCCTGATTGCTTTGCCTGCAATGTTGGTTGTCTGATTAGGTAATATGAAGTATAGTGTTTTTTCTACAGAAAAATGCTAGGTGGTGCGCAAGTTGTTCTTTTGCGACTGACCATCGATATAAATACCTGTCATGACAAGCGTTTATGTCATGACAGGTATTTATGTCAAATCGATGACATGACAAGAATAATTTACGATTTGTCTTCTTTATCTTCTTGTTCCATTAACTATCACC
>CBDTVA010000445.1:0-2891 GCA_965363935.1 uncultured Gammaproteobacteria bacterium
GCACAATCCGAACAAAAACATCCAATGATTTTTTTTAAAGACTATAAGGTGTCATTGCATTATCTGGTTGTTACCACTAACCAGAAAAAAACCTGGCAAACCAGCTTCTCTGGAACAGACAAAAAAGAATTTCCACTGGCTGTAAGAATACAATTTGAACAAAAAGAAAATGTTTCACTACAGGATATGGATTTTTCAGTCTTCAGTTTCATTCGTAGCAATGCCAATGGCCGTTAGCAGCAACGCAGTGAAAAAAAATCACGGTTCCATTCTTATTATGGTGCTGTGGATAATTATGCTGGGCCTGATTCTGGTGACTGCCCTGACAACCAAAGTTCGCTTATCGGCGACCACAGTGATGCATCATCAGGAGTCATTACAGGACTGGAGCGCCATACTTGACGCTTTGAATAAGGCACATATGGAACTGGTTATTGACAAAATGCCAAAAATCACAGCTACTACGACCAGCCTGTTTAACCGTGAAAGCGAAGAAAATCGTTTTGACGGCCGCCTCATTAGCTTAAGCTATAAGGCCCCGAAAGGTATCAATGTACGTATTTATGACCTGTCCGGGAAAATCAATATTGCCAGGTTAGATCAAAGCAAACTCAGAAAACTGCTGGAACAGCAAATGGGGGACGGCAATAAAAAAATTTCCGAACTGGTGGATGCCTGGTTTGACTGGACAGATGCAAACAATCTTAAACGACTCAATGGTGCCGAGGAAGATTATTACCGGAAAAAAGATAAGCCTTATGAACCGCGCAACGGAGCTTTACCCTCTGTAGATGAAATCCGCCTGATCAAAGGTTTTGAGGACCTGTTTACTGGCATTGAGCTGAACTCAGTGTTCACACTTTGGGGCAATATGGGCGGAGCAGTGAACCCTAATGCGGCCAGCCGGGAAGTTCTCCTCATGCTGCCAGGCATGAGCGAGAAGCTGGCTGATAAGCTTATCAAGGCCCGGAAAATCCAAAGTTTTAAAAATATGGCTGATGTCAATGTTCACCTTACCCCTGTAGCGGCCAATAAATTAAGCGGCTGGTTTCAGTTTAAAAAATCCAGTTATTACAGCATTGCAGTCTACCCGGATAAAATCGTAGAAAAAAATAAAAAATCTCAGACAATTTATGCCTATATGGAAGACGTCAGAGTGCCCGGAGCCGCACAGAAACCAATAATTTTGCGTGCTATCCCCTATGCAAAAGTGACGATAGAACCTTGAGCGCCAAGTTCATGTCCTCACATCAACAACTAAGATTATTACAGCAGCATCAGCAAGCACTTGAGCAGTGCGATTTATGCCCGCAGATGTCCGGCCCGCCGGTTCATGGTCTGCCCGTCCTATCGAAGGTGATGCTCATTGGGCAGGCCCCTGGATTTAAAGAGATAGAGGTTTTGCGGCCATTTGCCTGGACCGCAGGAAAAAAACTGTTTTCCTGGTTTGAAGGTATTGGTATGAATGAAAAAAACCTTCGCAAGGGTGTTTATATGACGGCGATCTGCCGATGCTATCCAGGCAAAAAAAAGACCCATGGCGATAGAGTGCCGGACCGGGAAGAAATTGCACAATGCGCTCAATGGCTGCAGGCGGAGATAAACATCCTTAAACCAGAACTCATTATTCTGGTGGGGAAACTGGCCATCAGTCAGTTTATGAGCATAAAAAAACTGGATGAAGTGATTGGCCGGACTCATGCTATAACCATTGACCGGCATCCATGCGATGCAATTCCCCTGCCCCACCCATCCGGCGCCTCTACCTGGCCGCTAAAAGAACCGGGGAAAACACTATTACTACAGGCCATGGCTCAGATAAAAGCGCATCCGGCGTGGGCATCGCTGGTACCTTGAGGTTAATCGTAGCCGGTCATTTCCAGATAGCCGGAACCTGATATTGGCTGATGATCTTTTATGCCGCTGACCTTGACGGCTCCTTCCCAGTAGTTAAACGAAAAACCATCCGCCTTGCTCCATTCCTGCTGTTTTACTTGCGCTGCAACGGTCAGTTTAATATTTTGATCCGGGACAAGCAGCTGCCATTTAACGGGATAACGAATACCACTGGCGGGGCTTTGCCAAAAATCAATGGCCTGTAATTGAAACTGTCCGGCCGGCAATTTTTTACTGTTTCCCAGTGAATCAACAAACGTGCCACTGGAATAGATGTCTTTAGAGCCATTTTTTTTACGCATCTGATACAACATCAGATCGCTGCCATCATCCAGGTGCAGGGCAAACCAGTCCCAGCCCTGTTGATCCTCACCAAGACTGGATGTTGACCATTCCCGGTCAAACCAGCTGTTACCTGATACCGGGAATGTTTTACCCCCTGTTTGTATGCTTCCCCGGCTCAACAGGCGGGTATAGGAATAATAATAAGAGGCATGTTCAGCGCTTTTTTGACTTAAACCCTGATCACCATTTAATACCATCGGCTTACTGGCCTCCAACTGCAGGTTTAAGGTAAATTGCGGGTCTTGAATGTTCAGTGTCAGGGGAAACAATCGCTCAGGGAGCAGTGATTTAGCCTGCCAGTCATGCAGCCAGAATTGCACAAAGCCATCGTCTTTTTTCTCTGCACCGGCCAACGCCAGACCATCCCGACTGAAACGCTCGCGCTGATAAAATTTTCCCTGCTTAATATCAGTCAAAGCAATATGTGCCATGTAGATATTGCTGCTGCGCCAGGCAGAAGCATTGCCTGGCAAGTTTTTTTCAGGGTGCAGAGCAAAGCGGAACAGGGTAAATTGATAAGCAAATGCCTGATCACTCTCCTGATCACTGTCCTGCTCACTTAAATTTCCAGTACTTACGTTTCCAGTACTTACGATTCCAGTGAAGTACCACCACTCCGTTTTATAGGCCTGATGCGCCAGATGATCGCG
>CBDTVA010000446.1:0-2891 GCA_965363935.1 uncultured Gammaproteobacteria bacterium
GGTGATGGCCATGCCGACGTACTAATTACTGAAAACGACGCGTTCCTCTGGCATCCATCATTGGCGGAGGAGGGATTCGGTCCGGCTCGCCGTGTCAGTCAGGCGTTGGATGAGGAAAAGGGGCCACGCCTGGTCTTTGCCGACGGCACTCAGTCCATATACCTCGCCGATCTCAGCGGTGACGGTCTCACCGACCTGGCACGCATTCGCAACGATGAGATCTGCTACTGGCCGAACCTGGGGTACGGTCATTTTGGCGCAAAAGTCACAATGGACCACGCGCCACGCTTTGATCATCCGGATCAGTTCGATCATGAACGTTTGCGCCTTGCAGATATCGACGGGAGCGGCACAACTGACATCATCTACCTTCACCGCGACGGGGTACGAAATTTACCTTTGTCCCAGGCATTTTTGCCTCTGAAATAGGCACCGGGATCCGATTTGGCTGTACGATACAGCTCTTCATTAGAACCTTTGGCATAAAGTTCAAAACGGAAAGTGATCTGTGCCAGACCATCTTCTTCCCAGCGTTTTGCAGGCGGTACACCAATATTGTACATTTCCATATCGGATGCTAAGGCACCATTATGGCATTGGATACAACCGGCTTTGCCTTCAAACAATGTCTTACCGCGTAATTGTTCTTCATTCAAAGCACTTTTATCACCTTTCAGATAACGATCGATAGGTGTGTCTGTCTGGTTAAGTGTCCGTTCAAATGAAGCAATAGCTCGCCAGGCATTTTTTATTCTAGGATAGTCATCACCAAAAACTTCTTTAAAGCGCTTGCGGTATTCCGGTATCAGGGCCAGGCGTGCGGTCATGATATCATTTTCACCATTACCGGCCACACCACCTTTCGCTGCAGCCGGAGCCTGTGCTTCCAGTGAAGTCACTGAGTTGGCCCAGAAACCACCGGGATAATGACCTGAGTTCATAATAGACTGGCTGTTACGCCAGTGAACCGTGCCCGGATAACCACGGGAAAAGTCTTCAGACCATGCCCAGCCCTGTGCAGGATCATGACAGCTGGCACAGGAGATTGAGGCATCGCCGCCCAGCCTTGGATCAAAAAATAATAATTTACCCAGCTCAACTTTTGCATCACTCTGCTTATTATCAGCCGGGATAGGCACTTCACCCAAAGGAGCCAGAGGGGCAAACCCCGTAGCAGAGGATTTAGCAGCAACGGCTGTTTGAGAGACTGCATTCAGAGTTCCTGTAAAGCCTTCGTCTTTTGTTGCACTTGCACTTGCACTTTCACAGCCGGAAAGAACCACCAGTGAAACTGCAGCGGCTAGTGCACCAGCGACATAATCAGCGCCTGTTTTATTCAATGTTTTCATACTTTAATTCTCCCGGGCGCTAGTTTCTGACTTGACGCCAGTTTTCAATGGCTTCATATTCTGCAGGATAGGCTTCAGACCAGACATATTCACTGCCCGTTAAGGGATCTCCTGATAATGCTTTCAAGAATTCAACCAGGTCGTTCTGCTCGGAAGCACTCAGGCCCAGTTTCATGATACGGCTGTCTTTATTGGAATCTTCGCCGCCGCCATTATTATAGAAGGCCACAACATCTTCCAGGGATGCAATCATACCATTATGCATATAAGGTGCCGTATGGGTCAGTTCACGCAGTGAAGGGGTAACGAAAGTACCCATATCAGATCCATCAGAATTATGCTGGTGAATATGAGCACCGGGGTCACGTTTCAGACTATTGTAATTCTGCACACCCATAAACATGGTGTAGGCGAGAAACGCCTGATGACGATCGGTATCCATAAAGACATCCCAGTTTTCCGGAACACCTGTATTGTACGCCTTGCCATCGGTAAAGTTTGCACCATTATGACATTGTATACAGCCTGCCTTGCCCTTGAATAAAGATTTGCCGCGCTTGGCAGAAGCAGACATTTTGTTTTTATCAAAAGGTACATTTTTAGAGGTCAGTGTTTTCAGAAATTCAGGAATGGCTTTTCGTACTGAACCATTGGATGGCTCGCCATAACCTGCGTCTTTGAACATTTTAAGGTAAACAGGATCCTGCTTGATGCGTTCCTGCATAATACGCATATCCATATTCATAATATAATCTTCGGTAATCATGCCACGAGTGACATCATTCAGGTTGGTACCAATACGCCCATCCCAGTTCCAACGGTTTTTGTGCACTGCATTGATAACAGAAGGGCTGTTTCTGAAATGCTTGTTACCTGGATAGCCATCCGATAATGGCATACCATCAGCATAACCTTTTTCCGGATTGTGACAGTGTGCACAGGATATTGCCGCATCTCCTGAGAGACGTGGGTCAGAAAATAATCGCTTACCAAGTTCTGCTTTTTTCTTATCAATTTTCACATCAGGCAATGGGCCAATATCAGGATATTCTGACGCCGCCAGTGCATTGACAGACAGCGCTAACCCCATTCCCATTGCAACTGAAACGAAGAGCCGTTTATTTGTTGCTCGGATACCCATAGGTTTCCTCCACTTAATCATTATTATGAATACGATTTATAGTTGTCATCAAAAATAGTGTCTCAGCATTACTTTTGAGTTCACTCACTTTGTTACAGCACTTTGTTACTTTTCCTACAACACTTTTCCTACAAGAAAAAGCAAAAATCATACCTATCACGTTTTTTCTAATTGTTTCATAGACTTGCTTTCAATGTGCTGAAAAAACATACAATTTAATCAGACTTTGGCATAGGACTATAGTCCAACTTGTTCAGAAAGTAGAAAATTACTGGCATGATTTGTTCAATATGAACAGATTATTTAAATAAGTTAATAACTTTATACTTATTTAAGAAAAATTATTAAGCCTTTTATTGATCAGAATCAATATAGAAACACTACCTAAACCCGCAGCAGCA
>CBDTVA010000447.1:0-2886 GCA_965363935.1 uncultured Gammaproteobacteria bacterium
ATTGCCGACCATGTATGGTTTTGTTACTGCTCCTTCCGAAATGTGCATTTTCTTTATCTCCTTATGATTATAACTAATCATTAAATGTAGAAACAGATAACAGAAATTGCAACATTAGTTTTGATGCTTATTTGTCAGTTCATGGAAAAGGAAGAGAATAATTGAGGAAATGAAAGCGTCACGGAAAAATGCAGTCTGGATTAAAAACAGGAGTTATATTGCATGTAAGCATGTCTTGAAGCGGATTTCTGACCTGAAGCTAATTTGCAGGAATTTTCAGGTCACTAACAATTCTAACAAACGGAGGGGAACATGAAATCAATATATGCAGTATTGGTAATTGGCCTTGGCTGTTTATTAGTGTCCGGGCTGATCCAGGCCAGTGATGTGCCAGACTGTCAGGATGATGATTTCAAGAAATTTATGAAGCCAATGTAAAAATAGAATCAATCTACTACGATTGATAAACACAAGCGACTTGAGTTTAAAGCAGTTGACGAATTCAGGGGAGGGATCGGCAAACGCGATTATGCAATAACGTTTGCAGTCCGAACCCTTCTCTATTCTATCTGTAGGGCTTATTCATTTGGCAAAAAATAGAAATTTAAGGATGGGCGCTTATTAGTATGAATTGCTGGTTGCTTTAATTTCCCCCTGCTGCAACGGCATATTCTCTGCTTTCTGAGAGCCTTTGTTTTTGTTCTTCAGCGTTAAATTCATTGTCCAGCTCGGGCCAGCCGGAGGCATTTTTTATAATTCGATCGGTCATAAAGGAAACATGATCAGCTGAACCATTTAAAGCAGTCACATAAGAAAAATGTTTGCCGCCTGCTGCAATAAATTCATCACGGCCTTCCATGGCAATTTCGTCTAACGTCTCAAGACAATCCACTGCAAAACCGGGGCATACGACGGTCAGGTGTTCTATACCTTCTGCTGGTAGTTGGACAAAACGTTTTGCGGCATAGGGCTGTAACCACTCTGCTTTGCCAAAGCGCGACTGAAATGCCATTTCCCATTGATCTGTGTTCAGATTCAATTCCCGGGCAATTAATCGGGCCGTTTTATGACACTGGCAAAAATAGGGATCGCCAGCTTCCAGGGTGGCTTTGGGCATGCCATGAAAGGATATAAACAATTTGTGAGCCGGATCAATTTTCTGATTGTTTTTCTGCCAGTGACGCTGAATAGAGTGTGCAATGGCCTGAATATAGGCTGGATCATCATGGTAAGCACCGAGCATTCGTAATTCAGGAACCCAGCGCCATTCAGAGAGGTTGGCAAACACCGCATCAGCAACAGTGCCTGTGGTGGCACATGAATATTGAGGATACAGTGGCAGTATCATGATGCGTTCAGCTCCTTCAGACTGCAGTTGTTCCAGTCCCTGTTGTATTGATGGCTGGCCATAACGCATGGCCAGCATAACACTGCTGTTGCCCGGAATACGGGTTTTCATCGCCGCACTGATCTGTTCAGTCAGTTCCACCGATGCCGCCATAAGAGGTGAGCCTTTATCAGTCCAGACCCGTTGATAGGCTTTGGCGGATTTAGCTGGACGAATGCGCAGTACGATACCATGCAGAATAATCTTCCACAGCAAAATCGGAATTTCCACAACCCTAACATCCGATAGAAATTCAGCTAAATAGCGTTTCACTGCCTGCGGGGTCGGCTCATCAGGAGTACCAAGATTGACCACCAGTATGCCAATTCCAGGTGCACGCCCATGCTGAAATTCTCTCTGGCCTTTAAATCGATTTCTCATACTTTGTTTCTCTGGGTTGGTCAAACAGTTCAGGCTCATGTTTATAAAGAACAGGTTACTGTGTTGACAGAAAATTAAAAATTAAAAATTATACATGATACTTGTTCATGTCAATAAATGTTGTACAATAACAATTGTAACATGGTCTGAAACCCAATTGCCCTTATTATCTAAAACTGTTATATCTGCTGCAATATAATAGATTGTCCACTGGATTTATGAAAGGATTTATTGGACCAGCATTTTAGTCTCAGCAGAGGGTTCTTTTTTAGCTGCTGATTCATGACTGCATGATATGAACTAAACGACAAGAATGAGCTATTCGATTAAGGAGTTCACACATAATGCCCGTCATTTTACTTGTAGATAATGGCTCAGTTCGACCCAATGCGACTCTGCAGCTTCGTCGCCTGGCTAAAAAACTGAGTGAAAAAACCGGTCAGCTGATTCATCCGGTGTCATTTAAACATGCTGATCGTATCCCTGCCGAACAGCTTGATGGCCTGTCCGCTCAGATTTTTCATAGTTTTATGACCCGACAACTGATACAGGGACAACGGGATTTTATACTATTACCGTTATTTTTTGGTAATAGCAAGGCACTGACTTCCTTTGTACCTGATGAAATGAGTGTTCTGAGGGAAAAATTTGGCGACTTTCAGCTGGATATTGCCGAGGTTATATATCCGCTACCAAATGGTGAAGCCTTACTCACTGACATTATTTACGAACACATTTACGCTACTGTCGTAGAAGACAAACAGCCGTTACAAAACATCGTTCTGGTTGATCATGGTTCTCCAGTTCCCAGAGTCACGGAAGTCCGTAAACACCTCGCGCAAACGGTACAGGATAAATTACCCTCGGACTGTCAGTTAGAACAGGCGGTTATGGAACGGCGTGAAGGCAAAGAGTATGATTTTAACGGTGCTTTACTTAAAGACTGGCTGACACAGAAAGCAGCTAGCGGTGAAACCAGTGCTGCGGTTATCCTGATGTTTTTTTTAGCCGGAAAACATGCTGGGGAAGGAGGGGATATCGTGGAAATCTGTGACTCCGTGATGAAAAAATTTGCGGATTTTAAAATTGCAATCAGTCCTTTAATCACAGAGCACTCT
>CBDTVA010000448.1:0-2883 GCA_965363935.1 uncultured Gammaproteobacteria bacterium
CAATCTTTTACGAGATAGTACTCTTTTTTACGAGAGTTTTTTACGAGAGTTTTTTTACGAGAGTTTTTTACGGAGCATATTCAATGGCTATTACTTTTGATGGTAAAGAAATAGAAACAACAGCAAACGGATATCTAGTCGATATCACTGACTGGAGTGAAGGACTGGCCAAACAAATGGCAGCAGAAGAAGAAATTGAGTTAACGGATAAACACTGGGACTTAATTAACTACCTTCGCGATCAATTCATCAACAATGGCGGTAAAAACCCTAATACCCGTACTATGATTAAAGACATGGGTGACAAGTGGGGTGAAAAAATTGGTTCCAAGGATTTATACAACCTGTTTCCCCAGGATCCCAGCAAGCAGGGTGGGCGAATTTCCGGCTTACCAGAAAGTAAGCGTAAAGGCGGCTACTAAATATTTAACAGCTGAACCTTTGTACTACCCATTGTAGATATAGTATATTAGAATTTTCTCAGATATATTATGTCAGACTAATTAGCTTATGACTGATAACGATCAGTATTTCGGAGACTTTAAATGAGTACTAAAGCAGAACTAATCCAAGAATTACTTCAAATGCAGAGAGACTTCATTAAATTTGAACATGAGAACGGTATGCATCCAGACGATTACTACAATCCTGGTGCTGGACATGATTTAGAAACTTATAAAGCTGATTTCATGGACAAAGCCATTCAGGTTCTGGATATGGCTCATGATGAAAAAGATTCTGCCTGGAAACGTTAATTTATAATTTTCCAGAAACTACTTTTTCTAAATAGACTGTTTCTAAATAAAAAAAGGGTCGCTCATGCGGACCCTTTTTTTATTTTAAATCATATAATTAAAATAAAAATCTCCTGCAAAAGCTGGTTGAAAAACTCACTTTTGCCCCTATCTTGTAAACATGCCAACTTCATCCACTCCTTTATTTATTTCCGCTGCTCATAAATCTTCTGGTAAGACAACCATTACCATTGGTTTATTATCAGCCCTGAAAAATAAAGGCCTGAGTGTGCAGCCTTTTAAAAAAGGGCCTGATTATATTGATCCGCTGTGGCATGGCAGCGCTGCGGGAACACCCTGTTATACCCTGGATTTTAATACCATGTCCCGGGACGAAATCCTGCAATTGGTGTCACGAAAAATTACCACCTGTGATCTCAGTTTAATCGAAGGCAACAAAGGACTTTATGACGGTCTGGATCTGGACGGCAGCAACAGTAATGCTGCGGTTGCCAAACTGCTTGATGCTCCGGTTATTCTGGTGCTGGACGCAAGGGGCATGACACGAGGCATTGCACCACTGATTCTGGGTTATCAATCCTTTGACCCGGGTATAAATATCGCGGGTGTTATTTTAAACCAGTTAGGCGGCTCCCGACACGAAAGCAAATTGCGTGCAGTTATAGAACATTATACGGATGTTTCAGTTCTGGGGGCAGTCCACAAAGACAAACGCCTGGAAATTGTTGAACGTCATCTGGGATTAATGCCCAGCAATGAAGATGGTGAAGCACAAAAAAAGATCCTCGATATTGGAACAATTATATCCTCTCAGGTTGATTTGGATACAATAATCGATACCAGCCACCTGCACTCTCCCAAACACCTGAAAAGTCCGATTAAAACCAGACCTAATACCCAACCGATGACCGCCCAGCTGCGCCTGGCCTATATAAATGACAGTGCATTCGGCTTTTATTACCCTGGCGATCTCGAAGCCCTGGAACAGGCCGGTGCCGAACTGCTTGAAGTCAATTCTTTAACTGACCGGCAGCTACCTGAAAACATTGATGGTTTATTTATCGGAGGCGGCTTTCCCGAAGAAAGATTAGAAGAACTGCAGGGTAATCAATCTTTTCGAGAAGCTGTTCGAAATGCCATTGAAAATGGCTTACCGACCTATGCCGAATGTGGCGGACTTATGTATCTGTGCCGCAGTATTATCTGGGATCAGCAGCAAAAAAAAATGGTTGGAATCATCCCGGCGGATGCACAAATGGAAGAAACACCACAGGGGCGTGGCTTAATCCGATTTAGTGAAACCCAGCTCATGCCCTGGCCTGATGAGCAAGACAATCGGCATAAGATCCTGGGTGTTCATGCTGGCAATGAACACCCGCCGATTATTTCTGCCCATGAATTTCATTACTCACATCTTGTCAATATAAGTGAGCCATTAAATTATGCCTATCGTATTCATCGAGGCAGCGGAATTGATGGTCAGCATGATGGCATTGTGTACAAAAACCTTTTAGCCTGTTATGCCCATTTACAGGATACAAATCAAAACCACTGGGCAAAACGTTTTGTTCAATTTATTCATCATATCAATGATACGAAGATTAAAGATATGAACAAACAACAAATAATCTAAACTATTAAGACTAACAAGCGAGATATACCATGATAAAACTGACTGAAGATGCAGCCAATCAAATTATGGCCCAAATTAAAGCCAGCGGCTCTGAACACGAAACACTGAGAATTGCCGTGACTAAACATGATAAAAGTATAGGTTTCCAGTACCTTATGGGCTTTGATACGCAAAAAGAGGGTGATAGCCTTTATGAGGTGCGCGGTGTTAAATTGCTCGTTAACAATGATTTACTCGATGTCATGAATGGAATGGAAATTGATTTCGTTGAAATTGAAGGCGAAGACTGGCAATTTATCTTTAAAAACCCCAATGATCCAAACTACAAATCACCTGTAGAGTAAACCCGGACTCCTGAGTCTTTCTGATTGCTGCTCACCATGCAACTTGTGTGCAGCAATACTTTGATTACCTAATGAGCATTGGCGCATCCACATTCCACTAGGAGCCTGTCCGAGAATAGAAGTCGTAGCGAGGGAAAGCTGTTTTGAGTCA
>CBDTVA010000449.1:0-2883 GCA_965363935.1 uncultured Gammaproteobacteria bacterium
TTAACTCTGGTTTAACTCTGGTTTAACTCTGGTTTAACTCTGGTTTTTAATAATTAACAGGTAAGGGAAAAAAGTGGCGAAGATTAATGTTGGTATTGTTGGCGGAACAGGTTATACCGGGGTTGAATTACTGAGATTATTGGCGAATCACCCTGATGTTACTCTACAGATCATTACTTCCCGGTCAGAAGCCGGAGTGCCTGTCAGTGACTTGTTTCCAAATTTACGGGATCATCTAAGCATTAAATTTTCTGAGCCGGATGTCGCTGCCCTTAAAAATTGTGATCTGGTGTTTTTTGCCACGCCTAACGGAGTGGCAATGAAAATGGTGCCGGAATTGATAGCCGCCGGTGTTAAAGTGATCGATCTGGCTGCTGACTTTCGCATTAAAGACATCAAAGTCTGGGAACAATGGTATGGAATGGATCATGAGTGTCCTGACTATGTTGAGGAAGCAGTTTATGGACTTCCTGAAATGAATCGGGAAGCGATTAAACAGGCTCGTTTAATTGCCAATCCGGGATGTTACCCAACCGCCGTGCAATTAGGCTTTTTACCTCTGCTTAAACACCAGCTCATTAAGACTGACTTTCTGGTAGCTGATTGCAAATCTGCTGTAAGCGGTGCTGGACGTGGTGCCAATGTGGGTACTTTGTTATGTGAAGCCGGTGAAAGTTTTAAGGCCTATGCCGTTCCCGGACACAGACATTTGCCTGAGATCAGACAGGGGCTTGCCATTGCCAATAGTCATGCCAGGCAATGTGAAGTGGACTTAACCTTTGTTCCCCATCTCACCCCTATGATCCGGGGAATTCATGCCACGTTATATAGTAAGCTCAAGGCAAATGATAAAGCGGCAGATTTACAGTCGCTATTTGAACAATACTATGCCGATGAACCTTTTGTGGATGTTATGCCTGCGGGGTCTCACCCTGAAACCAGAACAGTAAAAGGTGCCAATATATGTCGAATTGCTGTGCACCAGCCACAGGACAATGATACGGTAGTGGTCTTGTCTGTGATTGATAATCTGGTCAAGGGGGCGGCAGGTCAGGCAGTACAGAATATGAACCTTGCCTTTGATCTGGATGAAAAAGCCGGGCTTAATATTGTTCCGCTTATGCCCTAAGCTCTGGACTGTTAAACACTGCTGCCAAAGGTTCAAGTCATTGCTGAATTGCACAAATCCAACCTGATGCCAAGTTAAAATTTCATGACACATATTATTGTACCAAGCATTCATCCTTTCAAGTATTATGGTATTCGATTTCTTTTGCTCCTGCTGGCTGCCGCACTCTTATGGGGGGCATTTGAATTGGGCTATATGCAGTCCGAAGAAGATATTATTACCGCAAAAGGAGGGCGAAGTTCCCTGATCGTGCAGCATAAAGTCTTAAAAAAGCAGAACAAGGAATTAAGTAAAGAATTATTACACCTGGAACGAAAATATTTGCTGGAGCAGGCAGCTTGTCAAATTGTCAAGTCAGGCATGAGTAAAGATTTGCAAAAAATTGCCGAGATTGAAAAGCAACTGGCTTTTTATAAAGCCATTGTATCACCTGATGAAGCCAGGGAGTCTATCTACCTGCAGAGTCTGGAAATAGTTCCATACGCATCCAGTGGAAAGAAGCAAAATCTTTATCAATATAAATTTATTATTGCACAAAAAATCAAAAAAAGATCCTATACTAAGGGCACTCTGTCAATATTTATAAAGGGTAAGCAAAAGAATAAGTCGGTGAAATTATCATTGTTTGACTTGATAACTGCTCATAGCAAAGAAGGGAAAAGGCTGAAAGAATCGAAGCAGAAGACATTCAAGTACAGTTTCAAGTATTTTCAGGAGTTTAGCGGTATAATCAGCCTGCCTGAGGGAATGATACCTAAATCTGTTGATATCATCATAGATTCGAAAAAGAAAAAATCAATCATTGAGCTAAATGACCTGGCCTGGTCCAAAACGGGAGGAATGAAATATGTGGGGCAATAAAAAAGGTGCGACTAAACGGATCGACTCGTTAGTGGGAAAAAACACTAAAATTTCAGGCGATTTAGACTTCACCGGAGGCCTTCTGGTAGATGGCAAGGTTATGGGGAACATTACTGCCAACGATGACGATAATGCCACGATAACCATTAGCGAGAATGGTTATGTGCAGGGGGAAATACAAATCCCCAATATTATTATTAATGGGACGGTTGAAGGCAACGTGTATGCAAGCAACAATGTTGAACTGGCAAAGATGGCCAGGGTCTTTGGCAATGTCTATTATAATTTGTTTGAAATGGCTATGGGGGCCGAAGTGAATGGTAATCTGGTGCATGTTACCGAAGACAATGCTGCAGAGATAATTGAAAGTAAGGCTGAACCTGCCCGGCTGGAAGAGCCAGAAATTATTATTAATAGTTAGTCCTTAATTTTTCCGTTGTTATATAGGTGTGTACTCGCGACGATTCTATTTATGGAAGGAAATTAATAATTTCAGATTACAAGACATAAAATTGTTGATTAATTTGCTTGGTTATTGAATAATAGACATTGATTATGGGAGTAAAGTAATGAGTGAAGTTATGAATGAAAGTGTTAATGAAAGTAGTCCATTAGATTTTACTGATGCGGCGGCACTTAAAGTGAAGTCTTTGATTGTAGATGAGGACAACGAAAACCTGAAATTACGTGTTTTTGTGACCGGTGGCGGTTGCTCAGGTTTTCAGTATGGTTTTACCTTTGATGAAGCAATAAATGAAGGTGATACTGCGGTTGAAAACCAGGGCGTGAAACTATTAATCGATCCAATGTCATTTCAATATCTGGTTGGTGCTGAAATTGACTATACTGAAGGCCTTGAAGGCTCTCAATTTGTGATCCGTAACCCCAATGCA
>CBDTVA010000450.1:0-2874 GCA_965363935.1 uncultured Gammaproteobacteria bacterium
AACTGTCTATCACCCACTCGCCAATAGACTTAATTAAACCCGTCTCCTCTGCAAGAGGAATAAAATCATTGGGATATATCAGGCCTTTTTCCGGATGATTCCAGCGAATCAACGCCTCAACACCTGATATTTTTTCTAACACAACATCGTATTGCGGCTGGAAAAAAACTTCAAACTGATTATCCTGAATGGCTTTTCTGAGTCCATTCTCAATAGACATGTGTCGCTGGAATAACACCTTCATGTGATCAGAGAAAAATTCATGGCCATTTTTGCCCTTACCTTTAATATTGTACATAGCCATATCAGCATGTTTAATGAGGGTTTCACTGCTGTCACCATCTTCGGGATAAATTGCCGTACCAATACTAAAGGTAACATAAACCTCATTACCTTCTATAATAAAGGGTTCTTCCAGTGACGTGGTGATTTTTCCAACCAGATCAATCACATCCTGACGGGACCGGATGTCTGGCAGCATTAAGTTAAATTCATCACCACCCACTCTGGCTAATGTATCGCTATCACGAATACAGCCTAGTAATCGCTTGGCTATTTCCTGCAATAATTTGTCACCGGCAATATGCCCTAAAGAATCATTGACGACTTTAAATCGATCCATATCCAGGAACATAACCGCAATCTTTAGTTTGTTGCGGTTTGCCTGAGACATAGCAAAATTGATCCTGTCACGGAACAAGATCCGGTTCGGCAATTCAGTCAGTGCATCATGATATAATTGAAAATAGATCATTTCATCCGCACGTTTTTGCTCTGTAATATCTCTTGCCACGCCATAGATACCAACAAACTCTGAATTAGAATTTCCGTCCACTATTTCAGCAGCACTAAATTTTATCGCAATAGATCTTGATTCAAAACAACAGGGTTCTGAGCCTGGATATTTGGACAGTATTCTGAATTCAACTTTCTGTGCAACATCCACATTGCTTGCCGAGGTATCAAAGGCATAATGAGCTTGTTCAATATCTTCTTTATGAATAAAGTCGGAATAATGATGACCAATAAATTCTTCTTGCGTATAACCTAACAGTTCTGTAGCTCGTTCATTAACAAAAGCAAAACAGCCTTTTTGATCCAGCATATATACCATGTCAGGAGAGTTGTTGACAAAGAAACGATAACGTTTTTCTGATGCTTTTATACAATATTGCATTTCATCCAATTTGTGTTTCAGGTCACGCTTTTCCAGCAGATTATTAATTACCTTAATCATTTCACTGGGAATATAAGGCTTATGCAGAAAATCCTTAACGCCATGACGCATAGCTAACGTGGCATTTTTAAACGTTGCTTCGCCGCTGGTCACAATAATATCGGTTTCCGGATATCTGATTTTTACTTCTTTCATAACGTGAAAGCCATCCACATTGGGCATAATCAAATCAAGCAATAAGATATCAAAGGGGTTTTCAGCCATAAGGTCGAGGGCTTCCTGTCCGTCTGCTGCCAATGTACAACTTAAATCATATAGCGAAAGTAATTCCTGCACACTTTGGCGCATTAATTCTTCATCATCAACCACAAGAATTGACACTGAATGAGCTTTCTGTTCATTGGTATCTGTCATGGTTTTATAGATGCAGGGGCTATAATAGTTTTCTATATCAATATCACTATCACTCATTTTTTACTACCTATCAAGCTTTTGTCTGGAGTCAGATTAAATAATCCTTAGCCTGTTATATAATTATGTAATATTTTCTAATAGTTGATAAAATTTCTAGTTAAGCACAGGTTTTCTGGGGATCAGAATAACAAATTCTGCTCCTCTTATATCCTGCTGTTGCGAAACCGATGACAAAGAGTACGAAGATCGGTTGCTGCCACGTATTGTCCCTCCCAGGTCATTAACAAGATTTTTTATAATACTTAAGCCAAGACCGGAGTGCTCTCCAGTCTTGGTACTGCTAACCGGACTAAAGAGATTTGGCAGAATTTCTAGCGCAATACCCGGCCCATTGTCAGCAATACACAATTCAATAAATTGTTCGCCATCGTAATTTACCCGGTCCCGGGTGCTGATATTAATTTCACCTCCATCCGGCATCGCTTCTACCGCATTTTTAAATAAATTGGTTAAAATTTGCTTTAAGCTATTGGCATTACTTTCCATCGGCGGTATTGATGTATCCAGGTTCATCTTTGCGATAATTCCCGCTTTAAGAAAAAGAGACTCATTAAAAATAGACAGCAGCCTGTTCACTAAATCATTGATGTTCACCTGCTGATTTGCCGTTGAATTTTTTTCGGGTGTTTCTCTTATTCTGAGTACAATATTACCCACTCGTTCAACTTCTTCCATCAAAATTTCCAGTTGCCCCTGCAATTTTGAATCCTGAGAGTCTGCCAGTTTATGTGATAATATGAGTAAATAGTTGCGTATCACACCTAAAGGATTATTAGCTTCATGAACCAGCTTTCGAATCTGTAATGACTGTAGTGATTTTTCTTCTTCAATGGCTGACTGGATCTGTTGTGTCATGTTTCTATCATGAGAGATGATCTCAGATGAAGCCCTGGAAAATTCATACAATAGCCCCTTTTCACGCTTTAGTTTTTGCAGACGAATTGAACTGACACCGGCCACCAACACCCCGAATCTATCATTATTCGTTACCTCACTGTTATTGACAGGATTAGTAAAAGATTCAAGCAGGGGAATGCAAAGAATTTCTTCTGTATCTAATAGCCGAAGTAATTGTCTGTCCAGCACAGACTTTTTATCACTTTCAGACTTATCCTGTGAAGAGAGCGGGACCCTCTTAAGCAAAGCTGGAACAGGTAGCCCAGAGACAGGCCCACCAGAAGGGGGTTATAGGTGTAAAACCCCGAGTCCAGGAACGCCGGCTC
>CBDTVA010000451.1:0-2869 GCA_965363935.1 uncultured Gammaproteobacteria bacterium
GAGGGTAATCGGTTTCATTTTTACAGACTAAGGACATGACTGACAATATCATCAACCGGGATTTCCCTGGCCTCACTATCTGTACGACCTTTAAATTCAAACACACCTTTATCAAGACTGCGTTCACCAATGACAATACGACAGGGGATACCAATTAATTCCATATTGGCAAACATGACACCAGGGCGCTCTTTTCTATCATCAAACAGAACCTCAATGCCTGCTGCAGTCAAATCCGCATAAAGTTTTTCTGCCGTTTCCTTAACTCGTTCGCTTTTATGCATATTCATGGGCACAATGCCAACTTTGAACGGTGCAAGGGCATCGGGCCAGATAATGCCATTGTCATCATGATTTTGTTCAATGGCCGATGCAACTACGCGAGAAATACCAATACCATAACAGCCCATGCTCATAACCTCAGCTTTGCCGCTGTCAACCAGTACACTGGCGTTCATTGCTTTGGAATACTTGCTTCCCAACTGAAAAATATGACCCACTTCAACACCACGTTTAATGGTCACTATACCCATACCATCCGGGCTGGGATCACCGTCAAGGATATTACGAATATCCTCTATGGTATCGAGGCTGATATCTCTTTTCCAATTAACCCCGGTCAGGTGCTGGCCATTGACATTAGCACCACAGACAAAATCACTGCAAACCGCAGCACTGCGATCCACAATAACTGGAATAGACAGACCTACCGGACCAATAGAACCTGCATCACAACCGGCTGCTGCCCTGATTTCCTCATCGCTGGCTAAAGTAAGTGGAATAGAAACTGCAGGCAGTTTTTCTGCTTTGATTGCGTTTAATTCATGATCGCCTCTGATGACCAGGGCGATAACATTGGCTGCCACTTCTTCGCTGGCTTTAACTAATAAAGTCTTGACAGTTTTTGCGGCATCAATTTTTAAAAAACGGCTGACCTCTTCAATACTGTGCTGATCCGGTGTATCGACCGTGGTCATTTCCTGAGTAGGGGCAGCGCGTTCAGTGACTGTGATAGCTTCCGCCAGTTCCACATTGGCTGCGTAGTTACTTTCGCTACTAAAAGCAATGGCATCTTCGCCGGAATCTGCCAGAACATGGAATTCATGAGAGGCGTTGCCGCCGATTGAACCGGTATCAGCAAGGACAGCTCGAAATTCCAGGCCCATGCGAGAGAAAATACGTGAATAGCACTCATACATGGTATCATAGGTTTTTTGCAAACATTCTTGCGAGCTATGAAAGGAATAGGCATCTTTCATAATAAATTCACGGGAGCGCATAATACCAAAACGAGGACGAATTTCATCCCGGAATTTAGTTTGAATCTGGTATAAAATCACCGGTAATTGTTTATAGCTTTTCAATTCATGACGTACCAGATCGGTGATCACTTCCTCATGCGTCGGGCCAATACAAAACTCACGATTATGCCGGTCAGTGAGGCGCAATAATTCCGGACCATATTGTTGCCAACGGCCGGATTCTTCCCATAATTCAGAGGGTTGAACTGCAGGCATTAATAATTCCTGGGCGCCGCAGCGATTCATTTCTTCACGAACTATGGCTTCTACCTTGCGTAAGACCCTTAAGCCCAACGGCAACCAGGAATACAGCCCGGATGCTAATTTACGAATCATGCCCGCTCTGAGCATGAGTTGATGGCTGATGATTTCTGCATCGGCGGGTGTTTCTTTCAAGGTGGGTAATAAATAGTGTGAAGTGCGCATCGCTGGTTACTTTTAAATAGAAGTTACAAAAACTGACATTCTAACCTAACCGGGCCAGCAGGATAAGTACCTTTAGGAAAATAAATTCCCCAGGCTACTAAAATGTCCTGCCGTCCCAACCCCATAAGTGACGTTGGGCATTACTGAACTCAATATAAATTCGATTTGTCTTTACCTCCAACAAATGAGCAATGTGTTGGCAGAGGCTGTTGGAAATTTCAGACGTTTGATCTTCGGGCAGATTAATGCTTTTCAGTTCAACATAAGCAGTTGCTTCTGTGCTGCCTGACATGGTCATAATCACCTGGTCCTCAAGTAAGGTCATTACATAACTTTCCGGCTTTCCAAGCAACTGGGCCGTTTTTGCTGAGACAGATATACAACAATTAGTTTTAGCTTGTTCATTCAAGGATTGGTTGGTTTTTATTATTAGACAGGGCATGATGGTAATTCCTGATTTTATGGATAAATTGCAAAAATATCATTCTCGCGTATAAAAATCCAGTTGTCTAAAGCAAGCATGACTTTCTATAGCTGACTATTTTTTAAGGGTAAGCCCCAATAGAGACTCAGATAGTAACCCTATATTATTTAACAATCAAAGCACATAGATGACTAAGTTTTTTTGTTTTGTAAATTCATAATATTCTAATATATTAATATTATGAATTTACAGGTTTGTAGTAAGTTAACAGTGAGTGCTTCAAAAAAATAACAAAGATTTAAAAGCTCATCTGATTGCTGAAAATAAGACAATAGTTTTCTTGCAATAATAATAATAATAAAAACAATAAGTTAAGGGATTTTAACTCGCCAGTTCCTGCCTTGGGTCAAAGTCATCGTGAGGTTGGCCTAAAGTGCTTCACTAAGCTATTTCTAGATGGGGACTAAAACTAACGCTATAATGCTTTTCATGGCATAATAATAAAAAATTGTTTTTTTAATCGACATAATGATTTATTATTTATTGTTTAATTACTTTTAAACAATTGCTATTGCTAATTAGATATTGCAACTGGTAAAGTTACGGCACTGATTAAGTTAAATCAACATATTAAAGGGTATTGAGTAATGTATAGGCGCTTAAGCGGCATTGTTGTTCTAAGTATTGGATTGCTACTGGGTGGGGAATCTTTTTCTAC
>CBDTVA010000452.1:0-2858 GCA_965363935.1 uncultured Gammaproteobacteria bacterium
ACCCTGTTTGCCCTGATTTTTTCTTATCTGGTGCGTTTTCTGGCTGTATCCACGGGCACTGTCGAATCATCTCTAGGTAAAATCAAACCGTCTATGGATGATGCGGCTCGTTCCATGGGTTACAAACCGTTTCAGGTTTTACAGAAAATTCATATTCCCATTATGAAGACTAGCTTACTCACTGCGGTTTTACTGGTTTTTGTCGATGTATTAAAAGAACTCCCGGCGACCTTACTCCTGCGTCCATTCAATTTTAACACTCTGGCCGTCAGAGCTTACGAACTGGCTGCCGATGAGCGTCTTGCCGATGCCTCCAGTGCCGCAATTATGATTGTTTTAAGCGGGATCATTCCGGTGATTTTACTCAGCCGATCCATTAGCAAAAACCGTTATGAGCCTTCAGCTAACTTAGAGCCTTCAGCTAACTTAGAGCCTTCAGCTAATTTAGAGCCCTCAGCCAAAATAAAGAGCGATCACAATGACTAGTCCTCTGCTGCAGTTAAGCGACATCACTATCAGCTATGGTTCCCATACCGTGATCCAGCAGATAAATTTTGCGCTTCAGGAAGGGGAAATTGGCTGCCTGCTGGGTTCCAGCGGTTGTGGCAAAACAACTTTATTGCGCAGTATTGCCGGTTTTGAAAAACCGACTCAGGGTCAGATTCGCATTGGCAACAGTATTGTCAATGACCGTGTGACCAACACACCGCCTGAACAGCGCAATGTTGGCATGGTTTTTCAGGATTTTGCCTTGTTCCCCCATCTCAGCGTAAGAAAAAATATTGCCTTTGGCCTTAGCTCTGGTCCTGGAAAGTTAAATACAGCAGCCAGAAGTCACCGCGTTCATGAACTGCTCGAAATGATAGATCTTGCCGACATCGGTAACAAGTATCCCCATCAGTTATCAGGCGGTCAACAGCAGCGGGTTGCCCTGGCTCGCGCTATGGCACCCAGACCGGACTTGTTATTGCTGGATGAACCGTTCTCAAGTCTGGATGTGGAATTACGGGAACAATTAGCCACTGAAGTGGCCAAAATTATCAAACACCAAGGGATCACAGCCATTCTGGTGACCCATGATCAGCATGAAGCCTTTGCCATGGCCGATAAGGTCGGTTTGCTGCATGAAGGTAAAATGATTCAATGGGACACCCCTTATAACTTATACCATCAACCTGCAACACTGTATGCGGCCAACTTTATTGGCCAGGGCGTCATGATCCCGGGCCTGGTTCAGGACAGCACTACTATAAAAACAGATTTAGGTATAATTCATGGCAAGGTACCTGATGGTTGCCAGGCAAATTGTCCAGTGGATGTCCTGATCCGTCCCGATGATATTATTCATGATGATGACAGTGAACATCAGCTGCAAATAATCGATAAAGTTTTCCGTGGGGCAGAATTTTTATATACCCTGAAAGTCAATGCTACCAGTAAGGTATTATGCATCACCCCCAGCCATCATAATCATCCGCTTAACAGTCCATTAGGGATCACGCTGGATATGACTCATATTGTCGTCTTCAAGCAGATAAAAAATTGAGCCTCAGGTGCCGGGTCGTGCCAGACGCGGCAGCTTTTCGTTTAACCCCATGCCGACAAGTCCCATAGCCCGTTTTATCATCTGGTTTTTCAAAGGCCCGAGCTGATCAACAAAATTAAGTCCACTATTGCGTAACAGTTTAAGCGGGGTAATATCATTGCTGAATAAGCGCTTAAAAGCATCCATTGCCGCGAGCATGGCAATATTATCACCTTTGCGTCTTCTTTCATAACGTCGCAGGGTTGACAGACTGCCAATGTCACGTTTTTTCTCCTGCGCGCGTAATATTTCTTCGGCTAATACCACGGCATCCAACAGTCCCAGATTAACACCCTGCCCTGCCAACGGATGCACGGTATGAGCCGCATCACCGACCAGAGCAAGGTGCTCTTTTACGTATTGATTGGCATGCCTCAGACGCAAGGGGAAAGTGCCTCGTTTCGAACTGAGGCGAATGCGTCCCAAAGAGCTGCCAAAAGCCATCTGCAGTTCCTGATTAAATGACTGCTCGTCCATAGTGCTCAATGCCTGGGCTTTTTCTTCGCTTGTTGACCAGACAATGGAACTCTGTCCATCGGCTAATGGCAGAAATGCCAGAGGCCCTTCCGGCATAAACTGCTGCCAGCAGGCATCCTGATGCGACTCCGATGTAGACACATTGCACACCACTGCGTTTTGTTGGTATGACCAGCTACTCAGGGAAATTTCGGCCTGTTTTCTGACCCAGGAATTTGCACCATCAGCGCCGACAAGCAGGCCGGTTGTTAGTTGTAAACCCTCACTGGTTATAAGTTCAGCACCACTGTTGTTAAATTGCAGTGACTGCAGTTTAACAGGCATTAACAAATCGATATTGTCAAAATCAGCCAGACGCATTTGTACGGCTTTTTGAATAATCCTGTTTTCAATAATATGTCCCAGATCTGCCTGCCCAATTTCAATACTGTCAAAATGAATCTGTCCCTGCCCCGTGGCATCCCAGACATGCATTTTGCTATAGGCAGCCACACCATCCTGCTGCATGCTTTTCCAGGCGCCAATATTTTCAAAGATATGCTGACTGGCATGGGTAATGGCACTGACTCGGATATCATGAGAACCTTCCGGCCAGGCAAAATCACTTTGATACGCTTCAATAACAGCGACTTTTAAAGCACTATCACCTAAAGCACAGGCCAATGTAGCTCCGACCATGCCACCGCCGACAATAATAATATCATAATGTTGTTTTTCTTTTGTCACATGAATAACCTTTTTTAATTAACTACTCAGCTCAGGCCAACCATCTACAAGTTTGAGTACTACAAACCGT
>CBDTVA010000453.1:0-2790 GCA_965363935.1 uncultured Gammaproteobacteria bacterium
TTTTTTGCCAGTATTGCCCTGCTGGTCAGCATCATTATATTTTTCTGGATAAAACGTCTGCAGGCTCATGAACGCTGGATGGCCATAGCTCTGGCCCTGATCCTGGGAGGCGCACTGGGTAATCTCTGGGACCGGTTGACACTGGGCTATGTGGTGGATTTTCTGGATTTTTACTATCAAAGCGATCCCCGGACCAAAGCCATGCACTGGCCGGCCTTTAATATTGCCGATAGTGCAATCAGCATCGGTGCTGTTATGCTGATAATTGATGCCCTGTTTAAAAAAGAAAGCAAACCAAAGTAGGTTGGATTAGCGCAGCGTAATCCGGCATTATCGATAGACATTACGTCGGATTACGCTGCGCTAATCCAACCTACATAAGAATACACAACAAAACGTAAATGAAGCAAAACTCATTGAGGCTTTTAGCCGCAGTAGCTCTTAGTTTCACAAAAAAGGTCTGACATTGACAGCATCCAATCCTGAAGTAGAAAAAGACAGTACCGTTACCCTGCATTTTAGCCTGGCTTTAGCAGATGGTACGCCCGTTGACGGAACACTTGATGGTGAACCCATGACGTTTACCATGGGTGATGGTTCAATGATCGATGCCTTTGAACAAGTGATACTGGGGCTGGGTGTCGGTGATAAACAGCAGGTCAGCCTGGATCCTCGTGACACCTTTGGTTTTCCTGACAAGGAAAACCAGCACTGGATGAAAAAGTCAGAATTTGATTTGGATATTGAACTTGAAGAAGGTTTGATCATTGAATTCAGCACCCCGTCGGGTGAGCAAATTCCAGGGATCCTGCTGGAAATTGCTGAAGATGAGGTGCTGGTTGACTTTAACCATCCCCTGGCAGGGCATGAAGTGGTTTTTTCAGTGGAGATATTGCTGATAAAATAATAGCGTTCAGAAAATAAAAAAATGATGGCTATACTGACACCGGCACTTTCTTTTGCTTTTCCTGAACGCTTATTGACCTCCTTAAAGTTGACAAATTCGCTGTCAGGTATTACTGTTTGTAAGAATACCAAAATAAGTAAGGAATCAGGAGAGAGAAATGCCATTGAGTACCTTAACAACGAAAGGGCAAGTTACTATTCCAAAAGATATAAGAGAAACGCTGCATTTATATACAGGCGATAAAGTAGAGTTTATTATTAGTGATACAAATGAAGTGATTCTAAGACCTGTTACCAAAAAAGTAAGCGATGTTTTTGGCAGCTTATCAAATTATAAAAAAGAGTCCTCGATCACAGTTGAAAAAATGAATGAAGCGATTAAGGAAAACATAAAAAAACATTGGTAAAAATCTATGAAAGCACTTGATACTAATGTCATTATTCGTTTTCTTGTACAAGATGATGAGGCACAATCAAAAGTTGTTTTCAAGTTATTAAAGTCATCTGAGGAACGTAAAGAGTGTTTTTTTATCCCTATTCTGGTTGTTCTGGAAACAATATGGGTTTTGGAATCAGCCTATGATGTTGAGCGTAGCGATATAATAAAATCAATCAGTGACCTGATATTGATGCCTGTTTTTGAGTTTGAAAAACAATCAGCAATACGTGATTTTCTCATTTCATCAGAAAACACAACACATGATTTAGCGGATATTTTAATAGCACATTCTGCGCACAACTCAGGTTTTGTTACTACACTCACATTCGATAAAAATGCCTCAAAGTTTAAATTGTTTGCCAGATTAGATATCAATATGAGCTAAAAAGGATACCTCTAGGCAAGCCAAAAAGGGGCACTATTCGTAGGAGAATAGTGCCCATTAATCAGGATCTTTGACTTCCTGTCAAAATATTCATGTCAGTTCCATTGGCATCCTGCTTTTCCTTGCCCGGATGAGCGGGAAAAGAACCTCTACAATACAAATCCATTTTCAAGTTAATACAGCCCTTCATGGTTTGCTGCTTCCGGTTTACCGGAGTCTTAACTTGTTGTAGTTTCATCCTTACCTGAGCTGTCATGTTCCTTCATGTCTTGCTCAAGTGATAAATAGTATATGATGAAGCTGTTTTTGAAACAGCAAGAGGACTCTGATAGAAATGTAGGATTTTTCCTAAGTTTTTTGTAGGAAAAATGGCACTTTCCCGCATTATTGGCTTCCATTGTCGGGTTACGGCAAAAAGTCAGAAAAATTGTCAAGGTATTCAGCAGCTTTCAATCGAATTAACAGAGATAAAGGAAAAAAGATATGCAGTTAAAACTGGCCAATCCCCGTGGTTTCTGTGCAGGAGTGGATCGAGCCATAGAAATTGTGGAGCGGGCTCTGACACTGTTTTCAGCACCTATTTATGTACGTCATGAAGTGGTGCATAATCGCGCGGTGGTTGAATCGCTAAAAAGCCGCGGCGCGATTTTTGTTGAAGAACTCTCTGAAGTACCTGATGGCAGTATCGTTATTTTCAGTGCTCACGGGGTTTCCAAAGCCGTTAAGGAAGAAGCGGCAAACCGGGATGTCAAAGTGTTTGACGCAACCTGTCCACTGGTTACCAAGGTGCATCTGGAGGTCACACGTTATAGCAAAGAGGGTACTGAATGTATTCTGATAGGGCATGCCGGCCATCCGGAAGTAGAAGGTACTATGGGTCAGTATGAACATCAGTACGGTGGTAATATCTTTCTGGTAGAAACACCGGACGACGTGGCTCATTTAAAGATAGAAAATCCGCAAAATCTGGCTTATGTCAGCCAGACTACCCTGTCCATGGATGATACCTCCGATGTCATTGATACACTGAAAGCCCGTTTTCCCGATATCAAAGGCCCGA
>CBDTVA010000454.1:0-2765 GCA_965363935.1 uncultured Gammaproteobacteria bacterium
GACACCGCTGCCGTAGGTTGAGTGACCGTCGTAATAAGCAGGGGTAAATTTCATGGCCCATCCATAGCCATGGTCTCTCACAAACCAAGGGAACACATGGCTGGCTGTAGCCATGATGTTGTCACCTACTAATGCACCTGTTCCCTCCCAGGCGTAGTGCCAGGTAGCACCTATGATGTACCACACCTCTACCTTCCCAACGCAGCGCCATGGGTAGCCGCTGGGGTAATAGACCTCCCGGTCGTCGGTGCCAAAGATGTAGTGTGGAATAACCTTCTTCCCACTGATTCGTGTGAGCAGTTTTCTTTCCCGAGGGCTTGATACCTTGGCATGGTAAGTAATTCCGCTCCACTCGGGGATGCCCGGTTTGATCTCGGCGTAGGTCTCCTTTTCAACTTTAGCCTTTTGAAGCATCTTCATCTTGCGACCCGGACGGCCCATCATAAACTCGTCCCCGAGCTCCAGCATCCATGTACCGTCCTTGTCAATCTGCTCAATTTTGGGCTTTGCACCTTTCTTCAAGGCAGTTATGTACCTAGGAGAGCGTATCCGCAACTCTTCCAGTTCCCTAGGCTCGTCTCTGTCAAGTGTGTTGTCCTCTGAAATAAACCTATCGACATTCCAGGGAACTTCCACTTTCTTTTTCTCGTCAGATTTAATCTTCTTAGCCATCTCTTTCTCCTTATCCAATGTGGTTCCGCAGATGACGTCTTCTGGTAGAAGACATCTAAACCGGCCATAGATAGTCTTGGCCATTCATATAAACGCAACTGATCAGCTCATAGGCATTACCTCTTCTTTAGACTCTGATACGGTGGCCTAACAAGTAATTGACGAGTTTTCGTCTAATTACATCTTGGTATTTATTTTTTTCAAGATCATTCCTTAAACGTTGTATTTCCTTTCTGGATAATACACCAATAAAAGGAATAAACAGTAGATTGATTAAATCACCATGAGAAAATATTAAATCCCTCAATATGGTTCAGGTGTAAATATTCAATTGTTATAAAAATTACTAGTGATACAACAGAAATGGAGAAATGTGTTTCCTTAGCAAATAAATTAGGAAACATACAGGATACCGAGAGATTCCCGAAAAGATTATTGGTCCATACAACTTCAAAGACTAGTGCTCACTTTAATTATAGTTGATAGGGTATGGTTTTGATTAAAAGAGTCCAATCAATCACAGATTAATTGACTCAAATCAACTAATAATAAAATAATCACTTCCAGGCTAATGATTAAATTATCCTGATTTGGTCGGTAATGTTGACTTCCACTGCTGTTCAACATGATAAATAATAGCTACCCAGAATAGCAAGCTTTATGGAATTCTGACTAGGGATATTATTGACTTCGAATGGCAGGAATAGGTCAAGACCTGCATTTACCGAAGGTCAGCTTCCACCATATTTCAGCCGGATTAATTTAACTTGAGGCTGTGTAGAAAGTGAATTTATTTAAGGGAGTTTTGAATTTTCAAATGTCCGCTTTTTCACTTTCAACGTTACGATTTAAAAAATAGTGAACAGCTGGAATGGGACGTTTTCTACGTTTTTACAAATAACTGAATTATCCGCTTCTCGACCAGAGCAACAGTATAAGAAAGTATTAATTAAGCAGCTCAGGGTCGACTTCTGCCATTTTTAAATATCAGAATATTGATTATTCTATCAATAAAAAATGGCTGCTTTTACACTTTCAACGTTACTCTAAAAAAAATAGTGACTAGCTGCAAAGGGACGAGCTGCTGATATTCACAGTTAAAAATATTATGTTTCAAAACTGACTTAGTCTTCATGACCTTATTATAGTTTTTGACATCAATTGAGAATTAATCGCATCCATCCATTCAGAAATCGGTCATTTCCAGTTACGAATAAACAGATAAAATAAAATCAATGCTATAAGCGAATTAAGTATTAAATTAATGCAATAACGTCGAACAGCCTTAATCTCAGCAACTGTTACCGGTAAGATAGATGTCAGAAATTGGATTTCCAGTAGTGAAGACATAATGGCTTAAATCCACCACAACTCTTTGATTTTTTAAAAACTTACTTACTCTATGTCAATATTTGACATACTGATGTCAAGCTTGCATAATGATAGACATAACACAGTTTGGAGTAAGCGTGATGAGTACTAATATTTCATTAACACCAGAGCTTGAAGAGTATGCCAGAAATCAGGTTGCTGGCGGTCTTTATGGTTCTATCAGTGAATTTATGCGTGATGCAGTCAGAATGCATCGTGAAAAAAATTTAGAACACCGTCTTTATTTACATGAAATGCATAAAGAATTAGCTCAGGCATCAGCAGAAATTGATCAAGGTAAAATCTCCCCTTTAAACATAAAAGAAATGACAGAACATGTTTTCAGTGAGCAGGAAAATGAGTGAGATTAAGTTTCCTCTCCCAGTATACAAAACGCCAATAGCAGAACGGAAAATTATTGAAATTGCTCGATGGTCAGTTAAAAAATGGGGTAAGAAAACAGCTCGTGAGTATTTGGCTAATCTGGATAAAATTATAAATCTAGTTGCATCCGGTGATCTGCCTTGTCAAAAAAATCCAGAATTCAGCACTCGGTTTTCCTATTACCTTGCCAAACAGCATTATATTTTCTTTGAGTTTCAAGATGACAAGTTAATTGTAGTTACCATTTTCCATACGGCCATGCACATTAAAGAGCGAATGTATGAGGAAAAACTTTTAATACAGCACGAAATAAAAGACATATAAATAGTTTCAACAAT
>CBDTVA010000455.1:0-2760 GCA_965363935.1 uncultured Gammaproteobacteria bacterium
CCCCCCCGTAAAGCAATATCTTTTTATACAATCTATAGTATTTCTACTCAGCTTCAACATTATCATCAGTCTTTATTATTAACATCCTCTTTACTATAGTGTCTGGACGCAAATCCACACTTCCAGAGCACAATTCATTGCCACCGATGATCTGGATGGCAATGGCCAGGATGAGCGGGTGATTGCTTTTTCCAGTAGGAGAAGGAATTTATAGTATACCTGGATTGCTATATGTTATATAATTAAACGCTTATACAGATAGAGGTGATTAAGCCTCATTTTCAACACTTCAGGCACAGGGTTTAATTTTTATGAAATTGTTTTTCAGGATTTTCTTTAAAACATTGCGCTTTATTCTGGAACCATTTATTTTGCTCTGGGACAAATTGTCTGTCCCCAAAGGAATAGAACGTTCTGCAGAAGATCAGGAGGCGATGGATCAGCGAACCGGAAATTTGTCCCTGTATCAATTTAGTTCTTGCCCCTTTTGTATCAAGGTCAGGCGTCAAATCAAGCGTCAGTCTCTCAAGATCCCATTACTGGATGCACAGCATGATCAACAATATCGTGAAGCCTTGTTAACTGGCGGCGGAGAGGTCAAAGTACCTTGTTTGCAGATTGTAAGTGATAGCGGAGAAGTCACCTGGATGTATGAATCTAATGATATTATCCAGTATTTACAGGACAATTTTTCCTGATGAACGAAGACAGGTTTTGTTATTGATTTGCAACCCCCTCGGTCCCCCTTCTGAAGAAGGAGCACAGGATAACTACTTTGTAAGCAAAGTAGTAAAAGGTAAAAGCGGGCTAGAAGTCCTCAGCCAGGTTAACTATGACCGGCATATAATTCATCAATTTCTTCACTGAATCTACTCAAAATTTTATTCCGTTTCAGTTTCATGGTGGGGGTAAGCATACCATTATCAATGGTCCATGGGTGCAGTTCCAGCTTAACCCGGCGTATTTGCTCATAACCGGGGAAGGATGCCAGTAAGTTTGAGATTTTTTCTGTGACCAGTTTTCTCAGCTGTTTGTTTTGCAGGACATCCTGTTCTGCTGAATTGACACGGGCTTCGTTGGCCAGTTCGGACCACATTTCTTCATTAAGTACCACTATAGCACTCAAATAGGGTTTTGCTTCACCGACGACCATTGCCTGCTCAAACACCGGATCACTGCAGATAGCCATTTCCAGTTCGGCTGGAGGAACTTTTTCACCATTACTCAGAACCAGGATTTCTTTTACCCGTCCAGTGATGTATAAGTGATCATTTTTTAGCTCGGCTTTATCACCGGTATGCAGCCAGCCCTGAGAGTTGAGAATTTTTGCAGTTGCGGATTCATTATGCCAATAGCCCAGCATAACATTAGCCGCTTTTACTAATAATTCCCCTTGCTCAGTGAATCGGGTCTGGATACCAGGCAGGATTTGGCCCACACTGAAGGGGTCGTTGTCATCCAGCTTGTTGGTACTGATCACCGGTCCGGCTTCAGTCATTCCATAACCCTGGGTAATGGTCAGTCCCAGTCCAATAAAAAACCGTGCAATGTCATTAGCCAGGGGGGCACCACCGCTAATAGCCAGGCGCATATTGCCGCCCAGTTTGTCCATGACTTTGCGGACAACAATTTTGTTCAGTATTGGCCAGAGCAACAAGCCAAAAAACCAGCCTGCCTGATGCTGCTGATAAAGGAATCGTTGCCAGCCGATATCAACAGTTAGATTAAACAGTTTTTGTGCCAACGGTGGTTTATGCTCCAGCTGGATGACTATTTTTTCTTGTACCCGTTCAAATATTCTGGGTACAGTGACCAGCACTGTGGGTTTGACCGTTTGTAAATCAGCCGCCAACAATTCAATAGAGCGGGCAAAAGCTACCTCGGCAGCCGCCATCATGGGAATATAATAACCGGCCGTACGTTCAAACATATGCGACAGCGGTAAAAAGGACAGGAATTTATCATTGCTCTGGCAGGGGACAGCAGAAATAGCAGCCCAGGTGTCAAATAGAATATTACGGTGACTGAGCATGACACCCTTGGGTTTCCCGGTGGTGCCGGAGGTATAGACAATGGTGGCAAGACTGTCGGGATCTTCTTGAATGTGTTGACAGTGTGAATCACTACCTGTGATTCTGTCCCGGTAATAATGCAGAGGTATTTTTAACTCATTGCCGGTTTTTTTATTGGTTGGAGCTGAATTTTTTTTCTCCTGAAAAAAATAGTCCTGAGAAACTTTTTCTAAAGAAATCAGCGCAGTTAATCGTTGTAGCTGAGACGTGATACTGGTGAGTGATTCAAGCTGATCAGTGCTTTCAACAATGAGTAATTTGATGTCCGCGTCTTCCAGAATATAAGCAATATTGTCCGCTCTGTCATTGGTATATAATGGTACAACCACCATCCCCAGACTCAGGGCAGCCTGCTCTGCGAATATCCAGTTGGGACAGTTTTTTAACATGATGGCGATATTGTCTTCAGCCTTCAGGCCAAATCCCAGCAATAATGTTTGCCATCTGGATACTTCAACATAGGCCTCTTTCCAGGTAAACATTTTCCAGACGTTAGACGTTTCATCAAAATAGTGATAGGCGGCTTTATCTGGTGTGGCTTTAACGCGTTTAAAAAACAGCCCTGATAGCGTACCTGCGGTTTCTGGTGAAATGGCTTGAATATGTGCGGTCTTTTTCATTATCAATACCTCTCAATATGGATAATTTTTGCTTTTTTGAAAATGAGTGATTCAATCTTGCAGGTTGG
>CBDTVA010000456.1:0-2756 GCA_965363935.1 uncultured Gammaproteobacteria bacterium
GTAGCGAAGCATTTCCTTGTTCGGTCATTTCAGGAAAAGTGGATTATTGGTATGTACTGGATGTTGCTTTATGGTTTTATAAACAAAACAAATTGAATATTCAGGAAAGCTATATTGAGGTATTAAAAGCCGTTCATGATTTAAATAGTGCCATAGAAGAAATCAGGAATGAATATGAACACAATAATGATTTCTTAAGTTTGGCAAAACAGGTTGCTGCATAGTGAATTGGTAGAAACTGACCTTTTGCGGTAATTGCAGAGCTATATCAGTTTATATCCATACTTCCGGTTAGCTGCCATTTCAAATCATCTAAAATTGGGGTTATGTATGAATTCTAATATTTTGGCTTTCGAATCTGAGTGGAATATTTAGCACTTCCTTATTCTGGCAGTCAGGGGGTAAAGCGACTATTTCAATTAGAACGATATAATAATATATTAGTTTATCTAGGATTATTTAACATCATATTAAATACAGTTGGTTCAATTCCAGCAGCTAAACTATATGGGTGTGTTAAGATAAAAATTCCAACTAAAACTAGTGCTACCATACTGCTATAGAGTGAAATCAAAATACTACGATGTAAAGTTGGTGGGGCTATAAAAAGAGTTAACAGAGTTGCTAAATAACCAATTATTGCTGTATACCAAAATAGTGGTAAAAGATTTCCCTTTGCATTAAAAAGTCTTTTAATACGGTGGTGCTCAACTTGATCGAGAAAATTACTTAGTGAAATATTTCCTTGTGTTGTTTCAGTAGATCTCACATATTCCCAAACTTTGTTCAAATGTTCTCGCCCTGTAAGAAATCGATCTCCAGGAAGCAGACGAGATTCTCTTAACGCTGGCCATTGTTCATCAACAATAAATTTAACATACTCAATTAAATGTTCACGAGCTTCCTGGCTATTTTTTTCTTCCTGGCGCTCCATGGCGTCATAGAGCCTAATAAGCGCTGAGCTTTCTGACTCTATTGCTTAAACCATCTGTATATGTTCAATACGAACGTTGGCAAACATCATGGCAATAAGAACAGCATAAATCACACCAATCCGAGTGGCAACTAGTTCAGCCATTCTTTTTGTATCCTCAGATGGCTCTTTACCCCAGAAACGATGAAAAACATAATAAAGAGCGACAGAGAACAACGATAAGATGAGCATCGCTGATAATACAGCAACAAAAGTTGGCATTAAAAGTAATAACATCATGTTAATCTATCATATTTATTCTTCTTATTAAATGGGGCTTAGAGTCGAACCTACATTTATCCGATAATTAAAATTACCGCTTTACGTCGATTGCTATCATTTTAAGGGTTTTGAATATTGATTGTTTTATCAATTTAAAAATAGCTGCTTTCGAATACTGGACGTTAGGAAATAAAAATCCTCCAATCGCTGCAATGTACAATTAACGACTTAGTTGAGGAGTGATCAATAATAAATTTTTAAATCGTAATTTACACTTTGTCTGACACCTGAAATCGCCGATAAACATCCTGAACGATTGAGTAAGGAAATGAGTAAGATTTCTGCTTAGGATGTCTAAGTACAACATCGGTTGTCAACATTTGCTACCAGCTATAAACACCGTACTGTGATGGCAAAACCCATGTGAGATTTGAACCGTTGGATTTCATGGCGCACTTCCCAGTGTGCAAACCGGTTATCCTTCCGGTTTGTCATTGCTGCAAAGCTGGCCTCACTGATGTTCTACCAGAAACCAGAGGCAGGTCAATTTTATACAAAAAAACTATAAGGAGTTTGCAGCTATAAAGCTCTCAACTATTTCAGGATCAACTGCACCTGCCTGGACATTCACCAGCACACCCGTCGGGTCATACACCATAAACGACGGCGTACCACGAAAATTCATCCTCGATTCGGACAGGTAAAGTGAAGCGACTTCACGTTGAGAACCGACTAAATTTGGATAATTTAATTGATGACGCGTAACAAATTTCTGAGCCAGACTCTCTGATCCGTCAATTGATATCCCGATAATCTTTGCATCTTTAGTCGCATGCTCAGTATGAAAATTTGAATACTTGCCTGCTTCTATTTCACAAATATGGCAACTATTAGCCCAGATCATTACTACCGTCCATTTTCCGGGTTCCATCTGCTTTTTCAGGGAAGACATTTCGCCTCCGACAATTTTTAGCGGTTGCGAATTATCGGCGGAAACTTGCAGAAAGACAGCAAGCCATAGAAATATTATAAGATTAAATTTAATTATCATTATTTATTCCTTTATTTATTCGAGTGTAAGTCTGGACAGGCTATGTTCTCCGACAAAAACTGTCAGTTTACCCCATAGATCCTGAATACTAAATGTTTTATCGACTATGAGTGTCTGCTTTTTGAACTAGATTTCAAATTTGATAGAATCCGTCGATTAGCCGCCAAGGGGCATTTCAGACACAGCCGCTGCCTGATTAAATTGATACTATGTGGATAATTTATCGGTTCAAGTCTGAGCCAGTATAAATTAATAATTACATCAAGCCCATCACGTCCTTTTGCAATATGACTGAACAGATAACCATCAAAACTCTTTATAAATTCTGGCCAATGGGTGCCCTTTTGCCGCCTGTTTGTCTTCATATCTGGCACCTTTTTGTGCCATTAAATACATAGATTGAGCCGCATTCATTTGTTCTTCTGCAGCATTCCTCTTAAAAGACCATTCTCTGTCTCGAAGAATTTTTCCGGTGATATTTTATGTTTCCCTTTTCCAAAAAAATCTAAC
>CBDTVA010000457.1:0-2728 GCA_965363935.1 uncultured Gammaproteobacteria bacterium
GCAACAGTTACCGTGCATGAACTGCGCACAGCCATGCGCCAGTTGAGTGATGTGGAACAGGGAATTGTTTCAGAACAACGCTTAATTGCATTGGTCAAAGAGGCTAAAAATCATGGTGAAAAGGTGATCCTGACCAATGGTTGTTTTGATATTCTACACGCCGGTCACGTAACCTATCTGGAACAGGCAAAAAGTCTGGGAGACCGACTGGTGGTGGCGGTCAATGATGATGACTCCGTTAAACGCATCAAGGGACCTGAGCGTCCGGTGAATAGTATGAATCGCCGTATGCAGGTACTGGCCGGTTTAAGTTGTGTGGACTGGGTGGTGCCGTTTTATGAAGATACGCCGACACGTCTGATATGTGATGTTTCTCCGTCTGTGCTGGTTAAAGGAGGCGATAATGATCCCGATAAAATTCCCGGTGGTGAGTGTGTTCGGCAGCAGGGTGGCGAAGTACTGGTGATGGAATATGTCGATAATTGTTCCACTACCGGCCTGATCCGTTCTATCAGAGCTGCCGATGATTCAGTTGAAAGCAAGACAGATGGTGAATAAGCCGGATGATGGCCAATCTATGATTGAGAATAGCCCGGATACAAACAGCAGCAGTAATGTGGTTGATATTGCCATTATCGGTGGTGGGATTGCAGGTTTGTGGACCCTGGCACGATTATGTCAGTCCGGTTATCAGGCCATATTATTAGAAGCTGAGCATCTTGGCTGTGCGCAAAGTGGTGCTTCTCAGGGCATTATTCATGGTGGTACCAAGTATGCTCTGACAGGCAAGTTGACCCACTCGTCACAATCCATCCAGGAAATGCCGCAACGCTGGAAAGACTGTCTTGATGGCCACGGTGAAGTTGATCTCAGTCAGGCCAGAAAACTATCCTCCCATCAATATCTCTGGTCGAATAAGAGCCTGGCTTCCAGATTAACCGGATTTTTTGCCAGCAAAGTCATGAGCAGTCGCATGCAGCATTTGTTAGCATCAGATTATGTTCCACCCTTTGACTGCGTGGATTTTAAGGGAGAATTGTATCAACTGGATGAGCCGGTGCTGGATATTCAAAGTGTTGTTGAGACTATTCGTAAACAGTATGAGCAACTGCTCTTTCAGGCTAATGTGGATGAAATTAATCTCCACGAAGGAGTTGAGACTTCACTCAGAGCGACTTACCAGCTAAAAGCAGCCGGGCAAAATATCACTATTACAGCCCGGACTGTTATTTTAACTGCGGGTGCAGGTAATGAAAAACTGCTTGCCAGTTTGAATCTTGAGCAGCCTGAAATGCAGCGCAGACCCCTGTTTATGCCCATGCTTAAGGCAAAATCCTCGCTATTGCCGAAAATGTATGCCCACTGCCTGGGTGCCAGTGCCCTGCCGAAAATGACGATTACATCATATTACCTGCCGGCTGATAACAAAGATAATGAAACTCAGGTGGTGTGGTATCTGGGTGGTGAAATTGCCGAAAAAGGCATTAATCGAAGCATTGAAGAACAGGTCTTTGCAGCAAAACAAAACTTACAGACCTTAATGCCCTGGATGAATTTTTCCCAATGCCAGTGGTCGGCATTAGCTATTGACCGGGCCGAACCAAAAATGCCGGATGGCAGTCGGCCCGTCGAACCGGCCGTGTTTCGACATAATAATGTGATCACCGCCTGGCCGGTTAAACTCGCCATGACCCCCATAATGGTGGATAAGATTGTAACAGAACTGCAACAGGCCGGTGTGCCAAAGAATTCACAGCCAGCACACTTGCTTGGGAAAAAGCTGGATGTCCAGACCATGGCTAATCTAGCGCCGGCGCAAACTGCGCGATTACCCTGGGAAAAGGTGCAAAACTGGTTATGATGAACACAAGAGAGCTGGGACAAACGGGAATACTGGTCAGCCCTCTGGGCCTGGGAACGGTCAAATTTGGCCGTGATCAACAGGTCAAATACCCCTGGTCATTTAAAATTCCAGATGATCAGGCGGTGCTGGAACTACTGTCTCTCAGTCGTGATCTGGGCATCAATTTGCTTGATACCGCGCCAGCTTACGGCAATAGTGAACAGCGTCTGGGTCAATTGCTTAGCAACAGACAGGACTGGGTTATCGTCGCCAAAGTGGGAGAAGCTTTTGAACATGGTCATTCCCAGTTTGATTTTTCAGCTCAAACGACCCGTATAACCATTGAAAACAGCCTGAGAAATCTGCAAACCGATTATCTTGATGTGGTATTGGTGCATTCAGATGGCGATGATCAAAGGGTCATTGAACAGGAAGACGCCATTGAGACCTTGCTAAAATTAAAGCAGCAAGGTCTGATCCGCGCCATTGGTATGTCCACCAAAACCACCCGGGGCGGACTCTGGACCGTTGAGCATATGGATGTTGTTATGGCAACCCGCAATACGTCAGATCACACCGATGATCCGGTACTGGATCGGGCTCTGGAACTTGATAAAGGCGTGGTGATAAAAAAAGGCCTGCAAAGTGGCCATGTGGATACCCGGGCGGGTGGGGCAGGCATTGAAGATGCCATGAAATATGTATTTTCTCATCAGGCGGTGAGTTGTTTGATTGCCGGTACTATAAATCCCCGGCATCTTGCGCAAAATGCTCAACTTGTGGAGCAATTAACTCATGGCCACACATAATTGTTGAATATTACAACGCCTGATCATGCCCCAAAATCTTCATAGTCTAAACGACTGAATTACTTTTTATCTCACC
>CBDTVA010000458.1:0-2726 GCA_965363935.1 uncultured Gammaproteobacteria bacterium
ATTTGTCATTTGGCTGACTGACTTTTAACTTTGGCTGTAGAGCTGCTTTGTCCCCAAGTAACTTATCTTTCTGACAGCTGCTACATTCACCACTCAATCCGGCAGAACCCCCACAGGCACATTTACGTTGCGCAATATTTAACAGCGCCGGTGTAAAAGACGAAGCTGATGATATATTCAGAGGCTTATGTGCTCTCGCATTCATTTTTGCATCCCCCGATATATTTTTTGTGCGACCTGAGCGCCAACGCTGCTTGTCCCTGTTTTTGCATCTGTATTTGTACCAGGCCTGAATTCACCTGCATAGAGATTTCCGATGGTATGAGTTTGATTTAAGGATGCAGGCAAACCTTGTTCTCGTATTAACAGGCTCAGTTCTCTTTGTACCGCTAAGCCAACCTGATCCCTATCAATATGATCAAAGCCATGAAGAACCAGCTGGTCTATGTGCAGATTAATATTCACGACGGGAAGCCCCCTGGTTTTTATTGGCATTTGAATTATGGCGGCTATTTACATTTTGGAGATTCGCGGAAAATTCACTGCCAGTCATTGGTTTTTCAAGTTTTATGTATTCTCCTCTGGCTGCCTGTTCAATATGTTTCATGCCGACGGGCTGTTCCTCTTCTGCAGCCAGAAATGCTGCATTCATGGCAACATTGTGAATATTGCCACCTGCCACATCCAGTTTTGATAATGTTTTAAAATCTAAGCCTTCAGTCGGCGTTTGTCGGGGAAATATTCTTCGCCAGATCTCAATACGTTGTTCTGCATTTGGAAAGGGAAATTGCACTGCAAACCGGATACGGCGTAAAAAAGCCTGATCCAGCGCCTGTTTCATATTACTCGTCAGTATGGAAAACCCACTATAGGCTTCCATCCGTTGCAGCAAATAACTGCATTCTATATTGGAATAACGGTCATGACTGTCTTTTACATCACTGCGTTTGCCGAACAAAGCATCGGCTTCGTCAAATAACAAAATGGCACCGCTTTGTTCTGCAGTATCGAAGACTTTGCGTAAATTCTTTTCTGTCTCGCCGATGTATTTATTCACAATCTGGCTCAGGTCGATACGATAAAGGTCCAGTCTTAGCTCATTGGCAAGCACTTCTGCCGTCATGGTTTTACCTGTGCCGCTGGGGCCAGAAAATAATGCACTGATGCCCAGTCCCCGACTGCCTTTTGCGGCAAATCCCCATTGTTGATAAACCTTGGCCCGCTGACGAACATGAATAGAAATCTCAGCTAAAATTTTTAATTGTGCCTGTGGTAATACCAAATCTTCCCAATGAGCCAAGGGTTCTATGCGTTGAGCAAGTTGATCCAGACGTTGTCTAGCTTGTACCCGGCAAGCATGCCAAAGTTTTTCACCAAATTCATCCGACTCTAAAGTGCTATCAGTATTCAACATTTGTGCACTGACTGCGTTGATATCTTGCGTATCCATTTGAAACTGCCATGCTATGTGTTCCAGTTGACCGTTGAGTTTTTTAGCCTTTGCCCCTATTGCCTGATGCCATAATTTAAGTTGTTCCTGAGTGCTGGATTTTGGAACCTCTATGCTAAGTGATGATCTTTCGTGCAGCGGTATGGATTCATGGGTACTGACTACGATTATGCCGTGAGTGTTTTCCAAAAATGACATAACCTCAGCTTGATTTTCTAATGTCTCGCAATTGACTAATAAGGCGCTTTCACTGAGTACCGCTTCACGTTCCCAAAGCCGGGATAAGGCATCACGTTCTACCGGATTAAGCGGAATATCACGGCTTTGAATGGTATGGATCTGCAGGCCTAGTTCTGTACACGCTGTGCTGGAAATAATCTGTTTACTAGTATGTTGTCCACCTGTCAGTTGGATAATAGGACTGGGCAGTGACATGTCACAATGACGCCATAATTCTGCCATTTTTTTAGCCAATTCATATCGAGACCCCAGCAATTTCTGTGACTGTTGAACCGGTCTGATCATTCCCTGTAGACGACTATCCAAATATGAAACACCAGTGAGAAAGTGCAGAATCCGTTCGTCAATTTTCAGCGGGCTATTACTTAAGCGTGTCCCCGCCCCCACTTCTATAAGTCGCCAATATCGCAAAGCCGCATTGGGAGCCAAAGCACTCCAATGAGCATTCGAAAATAGTGCAAGTGCAAGACTGAACACTGGATTAGATTGCTTGCTATCGAGTGATAAAACATTGAGTACGTCAGCAAAAGATGAATCCAGCTCCGCTCCTGCACATAACAGCAGTATGTTTCGTTCAAAACTGGATAAACCGAAATCCTGGCATAGCGTTTCCAGAGCGGGTGGTGGTAACTGCTGTGGGAAAGCAATCTGTTGATCATCAGATAAGTTTGTCTGCTGCTGACAAGTGCCATTGCCTAGCGATTGTTCATAATAATCCTGTAATTGCCTTTGCACTTGCGCTATGGCAGCCATCAGATAATGCTGATTTTGTTCTAGCCATTGGTCTTTATCTATACCGTTCATGTGACTGTCACCGTAGGCCCACTGTACTCTCTTGTGATCTCATCCACGGATAGTACGCTTTCAGCGCCATCGATACGCAGGCGCACTAGAAAATCACCTGAACCAAATCCAGCAGGAATAGGAAATTCTAACTCTGTTGTAATGACAGGATCAGTATCTGGGCGTGGCGGGATTTTTATTTCCTGCTCACCGAGCATAATCGATGCTCGCTGACGACGCGTGACAGGGGGAG
>CBDTVA010000459.1:0-2724 GCA_965363935.1 uncultured Gammaproteobacteria bacterium
TTTCTATCTGACTGCCGGCTTCCTGGCAATTATGTACTACTTTGTTCCAAAGCAGGCTAATCGTCCTGTATTCTCCTATCGTTTATCCGTTATTCACTTTTGGGCTCTGATGTTTGGTTATGTCTGGCTGGGGGCTCACCACTTGCAATATACCGCTCTGCCAGACTGGACCGGTTCTTTAGGTGCAGCGGTTTCTATTGCCATGATCATTCCATCATGGGGCGGCGCGGTTAACGGTATGATGACTTTATCCGGTGCCTGGGATAAATTACGTAATGACTATGTCCTGCGCTTTTTGATCATGTCTCTGGCGTTCTATGCAATGTCTACTTTCGAAGGCCCGATTATGTCTATTAAGACCGTTAATGCTCTGTCTCACTATACTGACTGGACCATTGGTCACGTTCATTCCGGCGCTCTGGGCTGGGTGGCTATGGTAGGTATTGGTGCACTGTATCATATGATTCCAAAAGTATTCCATACCCCCATGTATTCGCAAAAACTGATTAATATGCATTTCTGGACTGCGACAATTGGTACGGTAATCTACGTGGTAGCAATGTGGGTATCCGGTATCATGCAAGGTCTGATGTGGCGTGCTTATGATGAATATGGAACACTGGCGTACACCTTCGCAGAAAGTGTGGAAGCAATGCACCCATACTATGCAATGCGTGCGATTGGCGGTGGTATCTTCCTGCTGGGTGCAGTAGTCATGTTGTACAACATTATTATGACTGTGCTACAAGCCAAAAATCAGGGCACAGTTAAAGCGGCACAAACTGCTGCTGTAACGGCATAAGGAGGAGTTGACGATGTCTTTTAATGATTCACAATCAAAACCAACCGGTTTACAGGACAAAGCAGAACGTAATGTCTGGCTGTTCGCATTTTTAACTTTTCTGACAGTTTCGGTGGCCGGTATTGTTGAAATTGTACCCCTGTTCTATCTGGACAGTGCATTGCCCGCAAAAAATATCCCTGGCGTGGTCTGGGATAGAGGTGAGCTCCCTAATCAAAAATCTCTGGATGATTGGAAAGAGGGTGATGGTGTTCGTCCTTTGAAGCCTCTTGAGCTGGCCGGTCGTGACATCTATCAAAAAGAAGGCTGTTATCTGTGTCATTCACAGATGATCCGGCCTTTCCGTGATGAGAAAGAGCGTTATGGTCACTATTCACTGGCTTCTGAGTCTATGTATGATCATCCCATGCAGTGGGGTTCCAAGCGTACCGGACCCGATATTGCCCGCCTGGGTGGTAAGTACTCCGATGAATGGCATATCGCGCATATGATTGCTCCCCGGTCTATGGTGCCTGAGTCTGTTATGCCCAATTATCCGTGGCTGATGGAAAACATCGTAGACGGTGAGGAAATCAAAGCGCATATGCGTGGTTTGAGAAAAGTGGGTGTTCCTTATACTGATGCCGATATTGAAACTGCTTCAGCCATTACAGGTAAAACTGAAATGGAGGCAATGGTCGCTTATCTACAGGTACTAGGAACAATGGTTAAATTCCAGGAAGGAGTAGAATACCGTGAGTGATATGTCTTCCAAAGACAGCACAGAGGGTTTTTTCTACACCGACTGGAGTGCAATGACTTCTCATGACTGGGCAGGATTGATCATTACGGTGGTCACGTTTATCCTAATGGCTATTGCCTATTTCTACGTTTTTCGTCCAAAAAATAAAGATAAATTAGAAGCACAAAAATATCTGTTTATGGACGATGAACCCACAAATACGGAGAAAAAATAATGTCTGAACATAATCCTTTCCCAGATGAAGGTAATACTGGGCATATTTGGGATGATAACCTGAGGGAATTGTCTAATCCTGTACCTAACTGGTGGATGATGGCCTTTTATGCCAGTATCGCATTCGTTATAGGTTACGCAATTATCTACCCGATGATTCCATTGACCAGCACTCATACCAAGGGTATGACGGGTTGGACAGCCATTGGTGAATACAAGGCTGACCTGGCGCAAGTTGAAGCGATTCGCAAACCTTATGAAGATAAAATTGCTAAAATGTCAGCAACAGAAATTCTGGCTGATCCTGAAGTCTCTGCCTATGTAGAAGCTTCTGGCAAGGTTCTTTTCGGTGACAACTGTTCAGCCTGTCATGGTAACGGTGGTTCGGGTAATGTTGGTTATCCTGTACTGGCGGATGATGACTGGTTGTTTGGCGGTACTATTGAGCAAATCCAGACCACCATTGCTAATGGTAGAAAGGGTGTAATGACGGCTCATGCGAAGACTTTATCTGAAGTTGAAATTGATACTCTGGCCAATTATGTTATTGGCCTGAGTGAAGGCAAAACAGATGCAAAGGGTAAAGCCTTATACCAGTCCAAAGCCTGCTTTGCCTGCCATGGTATGGATGCTAAAGGTATGGCTGCACTGGGTTCTGCTAACCTTACGGATGGTATCTGGCGTTTTGATGAAGCCGATCTGCTGGCTGGCGTTAAGCGCACCATTGCCCATGGTGTTAATGCAGCTGGTGATCCTGAAACCAGAATGGCCGAAATGCCGGTATTTAAAGATAAATTGTCTGAAGCTGATATCAAGAAGATGGCGGTTTATGTTTACAAGTTTGGTGGCGGTCAGTAATACACGTAACTCGGGTTGGGACTTTAGAAATTTTTAATTTCGTAAATAAAGTCATTATCCGGGTTAGGGTTTTGTAGCTATCATTTTATTCCAGTGTTCAGTTGTGGCA
>CBDTVA010000460.1:0-2723 GCA_965363935.1 uncultured Gammaproteobacteria bacterium
CCTGCTTTTTCCGGCGGCAGTACCGTCGTAGTACCAAAGTCAGATGTTGATGTTGCGCTTGATAATAACGGTGCCTTTGTCTTTAACCTGGGCGTGACGCTTGATGAGGTGGTCAGGGCGGTCAATAATATTGGCGCCAGTCCGGCTGAACTGGTGGCAATTCTGGAAGCATTGAAAGCTGCCGGCTCCTTAAATGCGGAATTAATTATTATTTAGTATTTTAGAAACAGCTAGAGAACTTATCAGGAAATGGCTTTATGAGTTTGAATCATTTACAGCACTCTTTACAAAACTCTTTTCCAGAGAAGGCCACAACAGATATTTATACAGATTTAAAGGGTCTGCAAAATCTGAAAAGCTCGGCCAGAAAAGATTCTCAGGCTGCATTGCCTGAGGTTGCCCGGCAATTTGAAGCTGTTATGATCAGCATGATGATTAAGAATATGCGTAAAACGGGTCTGGAAGATCCCATTTTCAAGAGCCAGGCAATGGACAGCTATCGTGATATGTATGACCAGCAACTCAGCATGGAACTATCCAAAGGTCAGGGCATTGGTCTGGCAAAGTCTATTGTTGAACAATTACAGTATCAGACGGGGCAAAAAGCTGATCAGCAGTCTGGCGAGATAAAGAGTGCTCACCAGGCAACATTAAATATGCCGCAAAGACGTACTTTTCCAGATCATTATTCTCCAGCTCCTGAAAAAATGATGCAAGAAAAAAATAATTTACTCAATGTGCAAGTGACAGAGCAAAATCAAGCCCCTGGTGATCAGAACCTGGATAGTGAATTTAACTCTCCCGGGCAGTTTGTTGAAAAACTCTGGCCTCTGGCTGAAAAAGCGGCTAGTAAACTGGGCGTGACTCCAGAAGTCATTTTATCTCAGGCGGCTTTGGAAACAGGCTGGGGCAAACACATAATTTCTCAACAGGGAAAAAGCAGTTTTAATCTGTTTAATATTAAAGCCAATCGAGACTGGCCGGGAGAACGGATGGAAACCATCTCTATGGAATTTATTCATGGTAGAGCGGTACAGCAAAAAAGTGATTTTCGAGCCTATGATTCCTATGAACAGAGCTTTGAAGATTATGTTCACTTTCTGAAAAATAATCCTCGCTATGACAATGTGCTGGAAAAAATGTCCAAAACGGAACAGTCTTTGCATGATGATACTTATATAAATGCATTACACAAAGCGGGCTATGCAACGGATCCGATTTATGCGAATAAGGTTTTGAGAGTTCTAAACAGTGATCCCATTCAAAATCAGAAAAAATTAGCATCAAAATAACATGTTTGCAGACGCTAATATCAACAGAATGTGTGATTCAACAATGTTTAGACACATCAATTAATGAGTATGGAGAGCCACAATGGCGGGTGATATTTTTGGCATTGGGACATCGGGCCTTTTAACGTCTCAGAGGCAGTTGGCGACGGCCAGCCATAATATTTCTAATGTCAATACCGAGGGCTATACTCGCCAGCGAGCCGAGCAGGAAGCTCGTCGTCCGCAATTTTCTGGTTCCGGCTATATTGGCACGGGTGTTGAAGTACAGACCACAGTTAGGCTGGCTAATGATTTTCTGGAAGAACAGATCCGCAATGGCAATAGCCAGTTTGGAAGATTTGATGCTTTTCATGCGCTTTCGACCCAGATTGACAATGTTCTGGCCAACCCGGACTCCGGTCTGACGCCGACTCTGGAAAGTTTTTTCAGTGCCCTGCAGGAAGTCAATGACAATCCTTCATCGACACCGGCACGGCAGGTTCTTTTAACAGAAGCGAATACCCTCACGGATCGTTTTAAATTGCTCGATGATCGTTTTATAGAGCTTAACAATCAGGTAAATCAGCACTTAGTCGATATAAGCCAGGAAATCACTGATGCGGCTCGTTCCATAGCCAGGCTCAATGCAGATATTGTACGAAAAATTGGTACCGGTCAGGGTGATATGCCCAATGACCTTATCGATCAACGTGAGGTACTGATAAAAAAGATTTCTGAAAATGTCGATGTCAGTGTGGTTTTACAGGATGATGGTGCCGCGAACCTGTTTATTGGTTCCGGTCAGTCTTTGGTGATAGGTGCAACATCAAGGGCTATGAGCGCACAAAAAAACAGTTTTAATGCTGAGGATTTCGACATTATGCTGACCCAGATTACGGGCAGTGTCAATATTACTAATCAGGTCAGCGGCGGTGAATTACAGGGTGTTCTGGATTTTAAAAGTGATGTGCTGGAATCCAGCCGTAGAAGTTTGGGAAGAATCGCAATTGCCTTATCCGAAGAATTGAATGCCCAGCATCAGTTGGGCATGACGCTTCAGGGGACGGTTGCACCCTTTCCCATGGGAGGGAATTTTTTTACTGAGCTAAGCGGTATTCTTCCAGCCGCCGCAATTCAGGCACTGCCAGGCCAGGCAACTTCTGCAGGCGATTATCGTATTGAGATCAATAACAGCCGGGTTTTGTCCACCAGTGACTACCGGCTGGATTTTGCCGGGGGTAATTTCACCCTGACTAAACTGGATGATACAACGACCACTTATACCGCTGCCAGTATTGGCGCTTTAAATACCGCTATGAGTGCCGCAGAAGGTTTTACTATAGTTGAAACTGCCGCTGCAGCAGCAAACGAATCCTTTTTGATACGTCCCACATTTACCGCTGCGGCCAATATTGGTGTTGAGGTGAATAATGTGCTGGATATTGCTCTGGC
>CBDTVA010000461.1:0-2716 GCA_965363935.1 uncultured Gammaproteobacteria bacterium
AATTGGTGTGCTACCCTAGAATTTATAGTGGATACGTATAAGTCTGAATGTTTCTGCAATGGTTCAGGAATATTAACTTCATACCCCTGAGCATAATGTATTCCCATCTCACTGATCATCGCCAGGATATCACTATTCTCTACATATTCGGCTACGGTTTTTATTTTGGCTATACTGCTTAATTGATGTATTGATTGCACCATGGCCCTATCAAGCGGATCATCAAGAATATCTTTCACAAACGAACCATCTATTTTTATATAATCCACTGGTAAGTGTTTGAGGTAGGTAAAAGTGGAAAGTCCGGTGCCAAAATCATCCAGAGAAAAACGAAAACCATTTTTTTTCTGATGTAACATAAATTGTCTTAACTGCTCCAGGTTATTAATTGCCGAAGTTTCCGTTATCTCAAAAATAATACATGAAAAATCCAACTGCTGATAAAACCCAATCAGTGTTTCCAGTTCCGAGAGAAAGTGCTCATTTGAAAGAGACTGTCCGGAAAGATTGATGGAAAATATCACCCTTTGCAATGACTCATTGTTTTGTATTTCATTGAACAATGTTTTTATAACCCATAAATCAATTTTAGGCATAAAATTATAACGTTCAGCAACCGGAATAAAACGCCCCGGCATAATAATCTGCTGCTTGTCATCTTTCATTCTGAGCAGGATTTCAAAATGATTTTCAGTCTGGCACAATGATTTTATTGTTTGCGCATACAAGACAAACTGATGTTTCTGTAATGCATGTTCTATTCTGTGGATCCAGGACATTTCTTCAAAACGCTGGAATACAGAGTCATCATCAATTTCGGCAATAAAATAAGCATTTCTGCCTTTATCTTTGGCAATATAACAGGCACTATCCGCTTGTGATAACACCGTGTTCTCGTCCTGAGTATATTGATTAATAACCACAATACCGATACTGGCAGTAATATTAAAGACTTTTTCATCGGAAAAGAAATGAAAGTTGCGCAACACTTCAAGTATTTTCGCTGCCCTGTCTTTAACATCATTAATGCTCAGATTATTAAAAATAATACCAAATTCATCACCGCCAAATCGTGATAACAGATCATTTTTTCGGATATTTGCACTGAGCAAGGCACTTATCTGACGTAATAATTCGTCACCAGCCATATGTCCTACAGTATCATTAACAATTTTAAATTGATCCAGGTCGATAAAAAGCAAAGCGTGTTCCGATAAGTCCTGTTGAGCCTCCAGTACCACATTCTTCAAATGTTCCTGAAATCTTGAGCGGTTGACCAGACCGGTCAAATTATCATGACTGGCCTGCCAGTGAATTTTCCTGTCATATTCGCGACGTTCAGAGACATCATGAAAGACCAGAACAACACCAATAATATCGCCATTTGAGTTCATAATTGGTGCTGCGGAATCTTCTATACTTCGGCTATTGCCAAATTTATCAATCAGGGCCGTGTGGTTTGCCAGACCAACAATTTTTCCTTCCTGTAACACTTTTTTAACCGGTGTAGGTACGGATTCCTGAGTTTCTTCGCTGATTATTTTAAAAATATTATCAATCGGTTGTCCAATAGCCTCTGACAAACAGTGATGTGTCATCTGTTCGGCAACCGGATTGATAAATTCAATAATGCCATGCTTATCCGTTGTCATGACTGCATCACCTATGGAACGCAGGGTCACAATGGCTTTTTCTTTTTCATCTTCAAGCGCACTTTCAGCTTTATGCATTTTTCGCATAATATAATAAAGTACACTGAAAACCAGTACATTGACAATAATAAACAGACTCAGAATCAGTTTAAAATAGTCATTTCGCTGTTTAAACTCTTCTTTCAGGCGGATGAAAATCAATGCATTTAATTCATCAACCTGGTTCTGCAGGATATTAAACTGTTTATCAAAGACCTGATCCTGAACACTACCAATCATTGACTGTTGCGAATTTAACCAGCGCTGATTGGCCAGTTCAGTAAACTTGAGTAACAAAGGATCGTAAATATGCTCTAATCTGGTAAATAATTCTGCATCCTGTGCATGAGTAAAATCAGACTGCTTATTGTTAATAAAATCCTGGCCGGATTTAATCAATTCCTGAAACCGGGAAAATACCTGTGTATCAATATCAATGGATTTATCACCGGTAATGGCCTCCTCCAGCCATAGGTGCCCCACAGCCAGTTCATTCTTGAGATGCCCTATATGATCCTTGAATGGGACATAGCGTTGCATGGAAGAATTCCAGTTTTGGTGAGTTGTGAGTATCAGTGTCAAGTCGATGATTAATATAATCACCATACTTATAATGGGAATGAAACGGAGGGTGTTTTTTAATGCGTGTTTGTTTTCCATCAGGCTTTCAAATCGCTGCTATTCATATGCTGACACACTAATTATCAAACATGTTTATAAGATACGTAAGCCGGGTGGTTTTTCATTTTATTTCTTACATTTATAGCACTCCTTTCCATCCTTTACAATCGTATAGCTGAATTTAAGTTAGTCATTGATAAATAATAGCTTTCTCTATTAAGAATGCTTAGCGTATATTTACACCTTTTATTTATCGTGTAGCTTGGGTTAGCGCAGCGTGACCCGACATTATCGGAAGACATCTCGTCGGGTTACGGCAAAAAGCCGCCTAACTCGACCTGCAATAAGAACACTAATTAAGCAGATTAGAAGCATTTATTAGTGAATTTTTGCCCGTAATGCAT
>CBDTVA010000462.1:0-2702 GCA_965363935.1 uncultured Gammaproteobacteria bacterium
TCTTTTTTCCATCTTTCTAGTGAACAGTGGCGATCGGTTGTTTTTCAAATTGATGTAAAAGATCAGCAAGGACGCTATATTATCACGTCAGAAGATCGGTATGCTTCTGAAATAAAAAAAACGCTGAGTGCAAATGATGAACTGGTGTTTAGAAAAAAAGATCTGGGTGATCGTCTGGATCACGCATCTGAACAGTTCCGGCAATACTCGCTGCTGGAAATAGAACTGACCTTGGCAGGAAGCTCATCACGCTGGATTTATATCAATCTTCGCCCTCCCGAAAGTGATTTTTTATCCAGCTCAGAAATAGTGTACGACCAGGAACGGGACATCGTTACCAGTGCGGTCTATAAATCGGGCTTTTCCCCAACAGTACCATTTTTGCTTGATTCCTTTAACTGGAAATTGCCCCATCAGTCAGGCTGGAGCCCTGATTTAAGTGATACGATGAAAATACGTCATAACGGCAAATTTTTTGGTTTACCTTTTAAACGAACCCATGATGACTACCGCTCACGTCTGGTGGCAATTAAAAAAGGGCCGTTACGCATCATTCGCCGCACTGAAAATCGGGTCAAGGTGTTCTGGAAATTGCGAACTCCCGCGCTTTATATTGACTATGTGATGATGCCGGATGGATTTGTCATGGACACCATTATTGATATTCCATTTAAAATCGCCCTGTTTTTCAGTAACCTGGAAACACTGACGACTATGGATTGGAACCATGGCCCTGATTTACCGGCATTGACCATTCATGCCACACCTGGCACCAGCGCAGACGCACTGAGTCTGCCGGTTAATGGCAGGCAATCCGCGGACAAAAAAGCCTTTAATCGCATCATGGCTAACAAGTTTTCGGTCAGCAGTGATATGGGCGTATTTGATGTGACATTGGATATTCCGGAGAATTTTCCTATACAATCAAATCTTTACTTATACGATGCGCTGCATGAAATGGATCCACCGGAAAACAATCCGGGGCAATTCGGTAATGTTGGTTTCCGGACAACAGGCTGGGAAAATATTGACAGTAAACTGCATCACTTAAAATTTACTGTTTGTATGACGGCCAGTCAGTAGACGCTGAGAATATGCTTATTGGCCTGGCACTTTAACATTTTAGCACCCTGGCTCGCTTAAACTCTCCTGCTTGAAAAAATCCATTAATTAGACTATATGTATATGTTTATAGGAATAAAATTTTGGCAGGTGAACCTTTTGCGCAATAATTGTTTAACAAAAATGCCATACCCATACATTGGAAGTCTCATTAAATGACTGACAGCTCACTGGTGCATAAAGTGATTCCTGACTATCAAATCAAGCTGGAAAATTCACAGCTTATGATTGAGTTAATGGGTGACTGGACTCACGATGCTGAATTTCCTGAAGACTTTGATGATGAACTGAAGCGGGAGTTTCAGACGCAGGAAACTATTAAGTTTGTTATTATCAATATGGATCGGGTAACTGCATGGAATTCAGCCCTGTTGACGGCCATTATGTCTCTCACTGAATTATGCGGGCAGCATCAGGTTGCTTTTGATTCGTCACAACTGCCGCCAGAAATGATTCGTTTGATCAAACTGGCCAGTACGGTACCTACCCGAAAAGTAACACATCATATCGAAAAAAATACTACATTTTTGTATAACGTAGGCAATAATACCCTTGGTGCGGTTAAAGAAGTGGGTGATGTGATTGCTTTTCTCAGTAATTCCTTCGTTGCTTTTGTACACATGTTACGGGGTAAAGCAATTTATCGTTCCTCTGACACCTGGCTGATTATGCAGCAAACGGGCGCTGAGGCTTTGCCCATTGTCAGTCTGCTGAATTTTCTGGTCGGTGCTATTCTGGGATATATTGGTGCTTTGCAACTGGAAAAATTTGGTGCCGAAATTTTTATCGGTGATATGGTGGGTGTTGCCATGACCCGCGAAATCGCAGCAATTATTACTGCTATTATTATGGCGGGGCGCTCGGGGGCTGCTTTTGCTGCACAGCTAGGCACCATGAAAGTGAATGAAGAGATTGACGCACTCAGGAGTATGGGACTGCCGCCCATGGAGTTTCTGGTTCTGCCACGCATGATCGCTATGATGTTAATGATGCCATTATTGGCTATTTATGCTAATTTTATGGGGGTTTTTGGCGGTGCTCTGGTGGCCTACGCAGTTTTGGATATCTCTGTGCATCAATATATGGATGTGGTCATTAAATCAGTTAGCGTGAATGATGTTGGAGCGGGTATTTTTATGGCCGTTGTGTTCGGTGTAATTGTGGCAGTGGTCGGCTGTCAGAAGGGTATGAGTTGCGGAAATAGTGCTGAAGCAGTTGGAATGTCAACCACTTCAGCGGTGGTTACTGCAACGGTGATTATTTTTGTTGCCGCTGCGATATTGACGGTTATTTATGGCATATTGGGGATTTAGTTTTGTCTGATTCATTGTTATCCCAGTCACCTTCATTTGATCACTGTTCATCCGATGCCGCTATTATTGTTGAAAACCTTGCCATGTCCTATGATGGCGGTGTGATTCAGAAGGATTTGAATTTTACCGTTAACCGAAACGATATTTTTATTATTATGGGTAATAGCGGCAGCGGTAAAAGTACCCTGATGAGGACTATGAGCGGATTACATGAGCCGGATCAGGGTGATGTATTTTATAATTGTACTTCTGTATCAGGAGAAAGTG
>CBDTVA010000463.1:0-2686 GCA_965363935.1 uncultured Gammaproteobacteria bacterium
TGCTGCCAGAGACCGGCAACGAAGAAGCCATGCTTGTGGCACAGCGTATCGTTTTTGCAGTCAATAAGAATGGTGTGGTGATTGATAACAATGTGGTCCTTAGAGTTACTATTTCAGCCGGAGTTTCAACTTTAATGACCGGCCAGTGTTTTGATGATATAAAAGAACTGGGGTTGACGTTGCTGTCACACGCAGATCAAGCTTTGTATGATGCCAAAGAACAAGGACGAAATCGTGCCATTAATGCGGGTCTGCTGGCTTTGACAAATCCAGTTGATTTGCCATCGTTTAATAATTCTGAGTGTATCTCCAGCCTTGAGCCAGTATAATAAACAGCTCTGAACCAGTGAAGATAGAGTTCAGAAAACTCTTTTTTATGGTCTTAATATGGAATGTCATATGCAGTTCAGCGAAACAATTCTTAAACGAAAATCCACGCGCGCCTTTCTGGATAAAATGGTTGAAGCGGAAAAAATTCAACGTATTCTGGAACTGGCCAGTCACGCGCCTTCAGGGGTTAATACTCAGCCATGGCAGGTTGCTGTTGTCACAGGAGAAAAGAAAAAACAGCTGGATTTGCTGCTGGAAGAGACGTTTCGAGCGGGTAACAAATCAGTCATGGATTATCAGTATTATCCCAGGCACTGGAAAGAACCCTATAAAGCCCGACGCAAGAGTTGTGGTTTGAAAATGTATTCAGCATTGAATATCAGCAGGGCTGACAAACAACGACAACATGATCAGTGGGCGGCTAATTATCGTGCATTTGATGCGCCTGTGGTGCTGTTTTTCTTTTTGGATACTATTGCTGAGAAAGGCTCGTTTCTTGATTATGGTATGTTTTTGCAATCGCTAATGCTGGCTGCAGTTGATCAAGGGCTGGCAACCTGTCCCCAGGCAGCACTGGCAGAATACCCGTATATTGTTAAAAAGGCTTTAGGTTATGATGAAGACTCAGTAATGATTTGTGGTATGGCATTAGGTTATGAAGATGCAGATGCGGCGGTAAACAGTTATCGTACTGATCGGGAAGGCTATAAGAACTTTACCAAATTTTTTGCCTGATAAGCCTTTAGCCACGGTATAAAAGCCTTTAGCCACGGTATAAAAGTCTTAAGCCAAGTTATAATAGCCTTTAGCCAGAGTATAAAATGTCAGGTAAATTTTAAATTTTTAGAAGTTTGCACCAAACTGGCAGGAAATGTGTTAAATTAAAGCTAAGTTCTCTTTATAATTAACACTTTGGTAAAATTATCCAGGTAATGAGTCAACAGAACATAGATAATGCCCATTCGGTGGATATTTTGATGCAGCAGGCAAGGCAACTGTCTGCCAATTATCGCCGTACCACCGGTAAAACTCTGTCGGGTGTGAGCGGTGAAATCTCGGTTTATGATGCGATTCGCCTGTTACATCTGGCAGCTGCTCCTGATCAAATTGGTTATGAGGCAATTGGTATTGAAACATCTGGCGATCTGCAGGGAGATAAAATCCAGATAAAGGGACGTACCATTTTCAGTGATACCAGAGGTACCCAGCGTATTGGCCAGCTGAAGATGGAGCAAAACTGGGATAGTGTCGTGCTGGTGCTGCTAGATGATGATTATGACGCCTTTGAGATCTATGAAATAGATCGAGCGACCCTCACTGATAATATTGTAGACAAAGAAAGTAAAAAAGCTAAAAAGGGAGCAATGACTGTTGCCCGTTTTAAAAAAATTGCTACTCTCGCCTGGAGTAGGGAATGGAAGAATCAGGAAGATATTAAGGAAGATATTAAGGAAGAAAAAATTAGCTGACTTCTTTATTGGCAGGACTGTTAATTCATTTGCATTCCTATCCAGGATGGCTCAGGACTGATTAATGACACATGATCTGAAAGCCATTTTCTCTCAAAACGGACTTCTCGCCACACATCTTAGTAACTATTTTCCCCGCAATGCCCAATTGCAAATGGCCGAAAAGGTTTCTCAAGCTCTGCAACAACCCCAGTCAGGGCAAAAAAATAGTGTCCTTTTATGCGAAGCTGGTACCGGTACGGGTAAAACCTTCGCATATCTGGTGCCGGCAATTTTATCTGAAAAGCAGGTTATTATCAGTACTGGAACAAAAAATCTCCAGGATCAACTGTATCATAAAGATTTACCGGCCATTGCTGCGATTCTTGAATCCCTGACGCAACGTAAATTAAATTATAGTCTGCTCAAGGGCCGTAGCAACTATGTCTGCCTGTATCGCTTCGAAAACGCATTGAATGACGCCTGGTATGATGAGCAAATTCAGTCAGATTTACAGTTGATTAAAAGATATCTGGGACAAACGGAGTCTGCAGATATTGCTGAGTTTACTATGCTCAAAGAACAAGCATCAGTCTGGCCTGTGGTCACTTCAACAACAGAAAACTGTCTCGGCAGTGTTTGCCCCGATCATGATGATTGTTTTGTATTAAAAGCTAGAGAACAGGCTGCCAGCTCTGATATGCTCATTGTTAATCATCATCTTCTAATGGCTGATTTTAAATTGAAAAATGATACTCTGGGGGATTTGTTGCCTGCAGCGCAGGCCTATATTATCGATGAGGCTCATCAACTGCCGGATATTGCCTCCCGGTTCTTTTCCCGGCGTATTTCTTCACGACAAATTAAAGAATTATTCAGGGATGTAGGCCGTTCGATGGCCAAAATAG
>CBDTVA010000464.1:0-2675 GCA_965363935.1 uncultured Gammaproteobacteria bacterium
TGTGCCGTAATTGTCTCTGAAAATGTTCGTGACTATCTGGAAAATGGTAATATCAAGTTGTCGGTCAATTTCCCACAAGTCAATATGCCAATGGCTGCAGACAGTCACCGGGTCACTATTGCCAATAGTAATGAGCCTAATATGCTGGGTCAGATATCTTCAACTCTTGCTGAGGCAGGTTTAAACATTGTCGATATGGTCAATAAATCCAAAGGTGACCTGGCATATACCATCGTTGATGTTAATAATGCGCTTTCAGATCAGGTTATTGAAGCTTTATCTGGGATTGATGGTGTTCTAGCTGTACGTGCTCTTTCTTAAACAACGATCATAAAAAGAACCTGTCTCGAACTAAAATTGACAATGAGTGAAAATGTCTTGAGTGAAGATCTCAAACTATTGCGTGATCAGATAGACAACCTGGACCATCAGATTCAGGAATTGCTTAACAAACGTGCCAGTTGCGCCCAGAAAGTAGCTGAGGTTAAACAGGCGGAAGTTGGTACCGGCAAAAATGTCCTGTTCTATCGTCCCGAACGTGAAGCGGCAGTCTTGCGTAAGGTGATGGAACGCAATAATGGTCCCTTAAGTGATGAAGAAATGGCGCGGCTTTTTCGTGAGGTGATGTCGGCCTGTCTGGCTCTGGAACAGCCAATGAAAATTGCTTTTCTAGGCCCTGAAGGCACATTTACTCAAGCAGCTGCATTAAAACACTTTGGCCACTCGGTAAAAACGATCCCTTTTTCAACGATAGATGAAGTATTTCGTGAAGTGGATGCCGATTCCTGCCATTATGGTGTTGTCCCTGTGGAAAATTCTACGGAAGGTGTTATCAGTCATACTCTGGATATGCTGATTGAATCGCCACTGAAAATTTGTGGTGAAGTGTCTCTGCGAATTCATCAGCATCTAATGAGTAAACATGACAATGTGGCCGCTATAAAAAAAATCTACTCCCATCAGCAGTCTCTGGCTCAATGCCGCGAATGGCTGGACAGTCAGTTGCCCGGTATTGAACGCATCCCGGTGAATAGTAATGCAGAAGCAGCTCAACTCGCATCCTCAGAAGAGGGCTCTGCGGCCATAGCCAGTAATGCGGCAGCGGAGATATATAAGCTGAACCTGTTGGCCAATAAAATAGAAGATGAACCCGATAATACCACCCGGTTTATTATTCTGGGTAAGCAGGATGTGGGTGCCTGTTCTGAACTGTTAGACACTGATGCCTTGTCTGATTCTATAGATAAAACCTCAATTATGGTGACCTCAGCCAATGAATCCGGCGCACTTTACAATTTATTGAAACCTATTGCCGAAAATGGTTTGTCCATGACTCGCATTGAATCCAGACCATCAAGGGGTGGTTTATGGCAATACCTTTTTTTCATTGATATTGACGGCCACAGTTCCCAGCCTGCTGTTGCCAAGGCATTGGCAGAGATTAGCAATAAAGCCCGTCTAATGAAAATATTAGGCTCCTATCCCAAGGCGGTATTATAATGGCCAGGATTGGCAAACCGCTGCCGGTATTCCCCACACCTGTTGAATATATTGGCCGCTTGCAACCCTACATTCCAGGTAAACCGGTTGAAGAGCTGGAACGTGAGTATGGTGTCAGCAATGCCGTTAAGGTGGCGTCCAATGAGAATCCATTGGGTCCCAGCTCGAAAGTCGTGGCACATTTACAGAAACTTTTGCAAAACCCTCTGGAATTAGCACGCTATCCCGATGGCAATGGTTTTATACTCAAAAACAAGCTGATAGAAAAGCTGGGAACTAAGCTGTCCTCTGAAACCTTTACCTTATCATCAAAACAGATAACCCTGGGGAATGGCTCCAATGATGTGCTGGATTTATTAGCCAGAACCTTTGCGACTAAGGGTGATGAAGTCATTTTTTCTCAATACGCTTTTGCGGTTTATCCTCTTGCCACTCAGGCAGTTGGTGCTACAGCGGTTATGACAAAAGCAAAGGATTGGGGACATGATCTTAATGCAATGCTCGATCACATCACTGACAAAACCAGACTGATTTTTATCGCTAATCCCAATAACCCGACTGGAACCTGTCTGCCGGGAAAAAATTTACAGACTTTTATGGAACAAGTACCACGACATATTGTGGTTGTGATTGATGAAGCCTACGAGGAATATGCTTCTCATCCTGATTCAGGGTTTTCTGATGATTACCATTCTATGCTGGCGTCTCTGGGCGAGTTTGAAAATCTGGTGATTACGCGAACTTTTTCCAAAGCGTATGGACTGGCCAGTTTCAGGATCGGTTATTGCGTTTCTTCGTCGGCCATTGCCGATCTGCTGAATCGGGTACGACAGCCTTTTAATAATAATTCTTTTGCTCTTGAAGCCGCATCAGTTGCTCTGGACGATCAATCCCATATTAACAAAGGAGTTGAACTTAACTGGCAGGGCATGGCGTTTCTAGTGGACGGTTTCAAACGGCTGAAGCTGAACTATATTCCCTCTGCCGGTAATTTTATTTGTGTTCAAACCGGCCCGGATAGCGCACAAATCTATCAAAAATTACTTTACAAGGGCGTGATAACCCGCCCGGTGGCCAATTATCAGATGCCGGAGCATCTTCGGATTTCTATTGGCACCATGGCTGAAAATCAGCGTGTTGTTGAGGCTTTAGAAAAAGTGCTTGCCTGACTCTGA
>CBDTVA010000465.1:0-2664 GCA_965363935.1 uncultured Gammaproteobacteria bacterium
GAATCGGGCAAGGTGGTTTTGCATGGTAAAGAAGTGCATCTGGATCTGGTGGACGCCATGGTTTCGGCTGTGGATGACAAAGTCAGTGACGAGGATACTGATATCATGGAACGTTCTGCCTGTCCGACCTGTGGTTCATGTTCCGGTATGTTTACGGCCAATTCCATGAACTGTCTTACCGAAGCATTGGGATTATCATTGCCTGGTAATGGTTCTCTGCTGGCAACTCATGCAGATAGAAAGGAATTGTTTCTGGAAGCCGGACGCCGGATTGTTGATTTGGCCAAACGCTACTATGAACAGGATGATGACTCCGTTCTGCCGCGTAACATTGCCACCTTTAAGGCATTTGAAAATGCCATGAGTCTTGATATTGCCATGGGTGGTTCAACCAACACGATTCTACATCTTCTGGCTGCTGCTCAGGAGGGTGAGATACCCTTTAGCATGGATGATATTGATCGACTGTCCAGAAAGGTACCTAATTTATGTAAAGTCGCACCCAGTACTCAGAAATACCATATGGAAGATGTGCATCGCGCTGGCGGCGTTATGGCTATTTTGGGTGAGTTATCCAGGGCGGGTTTATTGCATACTGAAGTTAAAATGATCCATAGTGATTCAATGGCTGATGCGCTTCGCCACTATGATATTGCGGTGTCAAATGATGCTGCTGTACGACAAATGTTTCAGGCTGGGCCTGGCGGGGTGCCTACTCAGGAGGCCTTCAGCCAGTCAAAGCGCTGGCAAACTCTGGATGACGATCGTAAAGAAGGCTGTATCCGGGATAAGCAACATGCCTACAGTCAGGATGGCGGGCTGGCTGTTTTGTATGGCAATATTGCTATTGATGGCTGTGTGGTCAAAACAGCGGGGGTGGATGATTCCATTTTATGCTTCAGCGGACCGGCGCGAATTTTTGAAAGCCAGGATTCAGCAGTCAGTGCTATTCTTGATAAACAGATTAAGGCCGGAGATGTTGTTATTATCCGTTATGAAGGACCTCGCGGTGGACCAGGCATGCAGGAAATGCTTTATCCAACCAGCTATTTAAAATCCAAAGGGCTGGGAAAATCCTGTGCGTTACTGACCGATGGCCGTTTTTCAGGCGGGACATCAGGCCTGTCCATAGGCCATGCATCCCCTGAAGCAGCAGAAGGCGGTGCAATTGCTTTGATTGAAGAAGGCGATTTAATAGAAATTGATATTCCTAATCGGAAAATTGATGTCAAAATAAGCACAGAGGAACTCAGTCAGCGCCGTAAAGTCATGGAAGGCAAAGGTGATAAAGCCTGGCAGCCGACAAATCGAGTCCGCCATGTCAGCCAGGCTTTACAGGCTTATGCCGCTATGACAACGTCTGCATCGCGTGGTGCCGTCAGAGATGTTACACAGTTAAAAAGAAAATTGTAAATAAAAGAATTACATCTGAACGGTCATAATACTGGAAATCAAACTGCCGGTTTTTAGCCAAAAATTGGCAGTTTTCATATTTTGTGCCACTCTATGTAGTAGAGTAAAAAATAATAAATACTACTTAGAGGTATTTTATGGAACCTGCTGCCGTTATTGAACGTCGGGAACATCCCAGACATCCCATCAGTCTTGAAGTCTTTGTTTCACCTGCCAAGGCTGCCAATACTCGTTTTGCATCGCGAATTACCAATATGAGTTTACTGGGCTGTGCTATTGAACCAAATTCTTATGCCTTTGAAAAACAGGAAAAACTGAATATCTGTTTTGTGGCATCAAAAAGCCAGTGCTCCATGTCCACCATTATTCAGGCTGAAGTAGCTCATATTGGTGAAGACTACATCGGCCTTTGTTTTGATGCAATGGGTTCAGAAGTGATGGATTTATTAAGAGAACTGTTAAAAGAGGCAAGGTATTTTTAAGGGAAAACCTGAGCGGCGAGTCTGAAGTCATTAGACTACAGACTCACGGCTTCAGACTGTTTTACAGCCGATTCCAGCTGGCTTTTTTCTGTCCTGAGCGAAGTTTAGGAAAAATAAGTCCCAGAATCATGCCGCCGAATAAAACGCCGGCCCCAGTCATAAACCATTCTTGATCACTATTATCATCAAGGGTCTGATATTCCTGTTTTAAAAGACGCGTTTCCGCTTCAATTTTAACCAGCTCATTTCTGAGTTGATCATTTTCTGCTTCAAGCTGCATAGGGCGAGCAGCTATTTTTTTCAGCTTAGCCAATTCAATATTTAACTTTTCTTTATTTTCCAATAAGCTTTTTTCTGAGCTGCTGAGAGTATCCCGCTCATTTTTTACGGTAATGATTTCATCGCTCATAGTATCAAATTTTGTCTTCATTTCGGCAACATCCTGTTGCGCCCTGGTCAATTGGTCTTTTGCAACTGGGGTATCAATAAGAAAACGACTCAATACCCAGCCTTCTACGCCCTGTGGTGTTCTTGCTCGGGTATAACCCGAATCCGTTTGCAGAACAGTCAGCGGTGTTCCACTTTTGACAATTTTAATAATTTTAAAACTATTGCCTTTGCCTGAGCGCATATTAATAACCAGTTCATCACTGACATATTGTTTTTTTGCCGCATTTGCGGTTACTGCTGCCAGGCTGGAAAAATTGAATAATCAAAACGAGGTTTGATGATAAGCAGAGCTGCCAGAAAGACTATGATAAGAGCAGGA
>CBDTVA010000466.1:0-2659 GCA_965363935.1 uncultured Gammaproteobacteria bacterium
TCTAAATCTTCGAGTGTTTCACCCTTTTCTAAAACACCCGATTTTCTAGCATTATTAATTCGTTTTATGTAATACTGAAATTCTGCAAATATTGATTCTTTCATTGATTGTTTACTTTCTTTAATTATTAAGAGGATACCTATTCAGAATACTCATTTCCATTGCTGTGATTTTATTCAGTCTCATCATATTCAATGGTCAACGTAATATTTTCAGGCGCTTTATCTGGCAATGTATTTCTTTTTATGTATATTGTAGATACCGGTGTATTTGCATCATTACTGGAATAAACTTGTGTACCCTTAGTTGATTTGACCCATTCCATTGTCACTGTTTTTTTCATTTTGATAATATCCTTAGTTATACATAATCAAGCAACTTGATGCTTTTTGGTTGATAAAGTGGATGTGCCGGCTGACCTACTGCCGTTATTTTAAAACATTTTAAAGGAATATCTTTAAGCAATTGAAGAACTTTTTTATCTCGTTTCATAAAAGAGCCATGATTACCCCAAGCAGCCACAACCAACTCTGCTTCATCACATTGTGCTTTAATATGGTAATTATTTTTATAGCCTATCGGTTTTGGTCTTATTTTTAACTCACGGGGAACAGTGGCTCGATAAGCAAACAAATTGACCATGACATATTTACCATAACCCCAGTCTTTAGCAAAATTAACACATCGCCTCAAAGTTGGATCATCAAGATTCTCATCCGCAGTGGATGGATTTAAACCTATAAAAACACAAGTGCCCTTACTTGAATCCCATTCACGCCATAGCACATAGCGATAAAGACGATTTCTGGATAAAATGGCTCCTTTATTCATATCATCAATAAAAAACGGCTAACCAAATAGTTTCAGCTTCCGGATCAGTCCATTTTACCTTGTGTTTTTTATGTGCAGGAATATTGATATAGTCACCGTTCTTCATCTTAATATCAGAGCCATCAATAAATGATAAAACAGCTTCTCCTGCCAGAACCATTACCCACTCATTTTTGTCTTGATCATACCAGCCGGATTCAGGAGATTGATGTCCCTTTGATATTATCCGTTCAATACTGACATTTTTACTGTTAACAATCTGTTCAAATACTTCTTTATCAAGATTTTTAGGGATATTATCAAAAAGGTTTGGCATGATTATAATTATTTACCCAAACTGATAGTGCTTTCTAAGCGCTTTTTTAACTTCCCAGACACAGGATAATGCAGCCGGGAAAACAACAATATCTCCGGCACAAAAGTGAACTGTTTCAGTATCTGTTTTGACTTTGTGTTCGGTCAATGAAGAAGGTAGCTGAAATAAACTATCTTTCAGAAAATTCATTAGTTGTTATAAAAATCGCATAGTTCCAGCGAATAAATCCATAACTTCGTTAGATTTCTTCAGTAAACATGCTATATTTTATAGCAAGCCGATAAACAAAGGTGTTGAATATTTAAAGAATTGAATGCTTTCTTATTATATGTCAATAAGATACTCAGCATTCTACTCAACAAGATATCTTGCTATGAATAACTCATTGTATCTTACTGATATTAAAAGGCAATTTCTTTTTTTAGTTAAATTATCAATACCTTTGTTTATCGGCTTGATTTTATAGAGTGGATTCCTATAGGCATGAACAAAAACCTGAAAATCAGTAGTAAACTTATACTGGCATTTCTTAGTGTTGCTTTAATACCTCTAATAATCAGTGGTATTTTGTATTATCAGCATGCAAAAAAAGCCCTGACTCATGAAATTTATAATCATTTATTTTCCGTTGCAAACATTCAAAAACATCGGTTAAAAAGCTCATACGAGCAGAACATAGAACGCATATCATTGATTGCAAGCCGAACACAGATGCGTATCAGTCTGGCTCGGTATTTAGAAAAACCGACACTGGTTGACCATCAAAAAATTAAAAAAATCATTGGTGATGCCCGGCGTTCAATAAAAGGTATTCTTAATATTTCTGTATCTTCGGTCACTGGTCTAATACTGGCTTCTACCGATCAGACACGCATTGGCAGTTCTATTCATGAGCAAAGCTATTTTAATAATGGTCTGGATAGTAATCGTGCAGATGATCTTAGTATAAATCAATCAGGCCAGTTACAAATCACCATTTCTGGCCCACTGCTGTTAGACAATCGGCTGATTGGCGTTATTGTGGTTGAATCAACTGCAGAAAGTCTTCTGGTCATGACCTCTGACTATTCTGGCCTGGGAAAAACCGGTGAAACCATGCTGGCTAAACCCGTTGGCAATGGCAATATGGTCTATCTAACCCCCTTGCGTTTCGACCAAAATGCTGCAGTCAATCGAATCCTGAGTAAGAAAGATGTTGATATTTATCTCAACTCCGGTAAATATGATCAAATTTTAAAATTTGCCTTAGACTATCGAAGCAAAGCAGTACTCAGTGTTTCTGAACAATTATTCATCCCTGACTGGTTGCTTATTGTAAAAATTGATCAGGAAGAAGCATTGGAACCGGTTAATAGTTTAATCTTAAAAATACTTTTGTTCCTGATGGCCTCTGCAGTGATCGTATTAGTTATCTCATTTTTTGTCTCCCGTTCCATCAGTAGGCCGGTCGAGCGCCTGACTCAGTTAGCGAATGACATTGGTATGGGACAAAGAAATATCGAACTGGGCCCG
>CBDTVA010000467.1:0-2654 GCA_965363935.1 uncultured Gammaproteobacteria bacterium
TAATTTCAAACAATAATTTTTTCACTTTACACTGAACTGTAAATTCATGGCAAAACACCAACGAGCAAAAAACAGATACAGGTTATTTATCATCAACAACTTGAGTCTGCTGTTGATGGCTATTTTGACACACACGGTCAGTGCCCAGCAATTAAGCAGTGAAGAGACAGACAACCCATTAAGCGCAAGGGTTCTATTATCAGCGATCAATAAAACCACTTTATCCAGCCAGATTGCCGGGAGAATAACCGGCATATCGGTCAAAGCCGGCGACCATTTTAAAACACAGCAGACCTTGATCGCTATTGATTGTGAGGTTCAGAAAGCACAACGGGATAAAGCTCTGGCCGAAGTCACAACAGCCAGGGCAAAACTGAAAGTTCAACGGCAACTGGAAAAACTCAATTCGGGGAGTACTCTCAATATTACACTGGCACAAGCCAGTGTAAAACAGGCCATTGCTGATTTAGCCATTATCAATATCAGTATTAAAATGTGCAATATTAAAGCCCCATTTACGGGTCAGGTCATTGAACGAGAAGTACAGCCCTATGAATATGTGAGCATTGGACAGCCCATTCTGGAAATCATTGATAATCGTCATTTAGAGATCAAACTCATTGTGCCTTCCAACTGGCTTGCCTGGCTAAAGCCGGGACAAAAATTCACTGTCCAGCTGGATGACAATAAAAAATCCTATCCTGCCAGTATTACCCGGATAGGTGCCCGCATCGATTCTGCCAGCCAGTCTTTAAATGTAACCGGTATCATTGACCAGAAAGCACCCGAACTGATAGCCGGAATGAGCGGCACTGCCCAGTTTATTTTAAATAATAACCATGACTGATTCCACGCCAGTCGCGTTAAACCAGTGCGTCAATCTGCTCAACTTTGAGCAGGAAGTCAGACAGGCCAGAACAGAAATTGAACTGAGTTTTCTGATGGTTAATCGCAGCGGGATGTTCCTGCCTGCGGATTTCGTTGTTTATTGGCAGCGCACTCCTTCTGGAAAAATCAATATTATTCGAGTTTCCAATCTCTCTGAGGTGAATAGTAATCACACTCCCCTGCTGCAAAAATTTGAATATCTGATTAAAGAGATTCTGGCCAATAAAGAACAGTCAGTACGGCCGCTATCGGAGCAGGATACAGCCAGTCTTGAACTGGGTCAGTTTTTTAACTGGAGCTGTGCAGCCGTATTATGGTGCCCTTTGAAATTGCTGGACGATAAAAGTCGCAGCGGACTTATATTTATCCGGGAAAAAGCATGGAACAGCGAAAACATACTGCTTGCCAATCGTCTGAGTGAGATGTATGGTTTTGCTTACAGTGCTATTTCTTGCTACGGACTGGATGAACCTGGTTTGAAAAAGCTACTTAGAAAGCCCTTACTATTGATTTTGGCGATTTTTTTTGCATTGTTTATCCCGGTACCCCAGTCAGTGATAGCGCCCGCTACCATTATTGCTCTGCAACCCGATATTGTGACTGCACCTCTGGATGGTGTCATTGATAAAGTCCTGGTAAAACCCAATGAAGCGGTTAACAGGGAGCAGATATTATTTCAATTTGAACAAAGCAGCTTCAGAAATCGCTATGAAGTGGCCGGCAAAGTATTGAAAGTTGCCCAAGCCAAGTACCTGAAAGCGCAGCAACTGTCATTTAGCAATAACGAAATGAAAGCCCAGCTGGCTCTGCTTAAAGCACAGATGGAGCAACGCAGTGCCGAAGTTGACTATGCTCAGCAATTACTGCAAAGAACGGTAGTGCATGCTGCACAAAATGGCATAGCTATTGTCGATAACATCAATGATCTGGTGGGTAAACCGGTGCAGATTGGTGAAAAAATAATGATCATAGCCAATCCGCAACAGGTTGAAATAGAAATTGAACTCCCTATTGAAGATGCCATTATCATGGAACCGGGCGCTTTAGTTGAACTTTTTCTAAATAATGCACCCGCCAAAGCTCTTTCCGCCGAGTTATATTATATAGGTTATAGTGCTCAGATCACCAGACAGGGCATTTTAGCCTATCGCTTATTAGCCCGTTTTAAACAATCCGCTACCAGGAAAACGCCATTACCACGCATTGGATTAAAAGGCAGTGCAAAAATACATGGCCCGCAGGTGTCACTGTTTTATTATCTCTTCAGACGTCCTCTGAGTGTATTGAGACAAACGTTAGGGTTTTAATATGGAGCAAACAGTATTACCACCAATGCGCAGTGATTTGAACCTGTTCCGGGGCCCCGCACTGGCAGACGGTGCCCCCACCTGGACCTTGCATGACCCTCTGAGCAATAAATTTTTTCGCCTTGGAGAAGTGGAATATGGTTTGCTGAAATTCTGGCATGGCCAGAGTCCTGAAAAACTGATTGAATGCCTTTATCAACAAATGGGCTTCGACATTCAACCGAAAAAAATTAAAGCTATGCTGCATTTTCTGGAATCTAATCAATTACTCAGGTCCAGCCATAAGCCACAAATTGATAAACTCAGAAATCAATTTAACAGTTCCGGGAAAAGGCTTTTTCAACAAACCTTCAGCCACTTTTTTTTCTTTCGTATTCCGCTGTTTCATCCGGAACATTTTTTAAAAAAAACATTCCCTTTAATGCATAAAATCTATACGAAAAAATTTTTTTATAGTGT
>CBDTVA010000468.1:0-2650 GCA_965363935.1 uncultured Gammaproteobacteria bacterium
TTACACCTTGCTGACCCGAACTTGCAGTGATTTGTTGTATTCTGTAATTACAGTAAAATAAACGATAGGGAGAATAGCCATGAAAAACTATAAAAAAATGATATCCGTAATGTGTTCACTTTCCCTGGTATTAGGCGCTTTAGTGTTTGCCGGTATAGATACTGCCTATGCTGACCGAAAAGGCGGACATTCTTATTCCGATCGGCACTATAGTGTCGACAGACATTACAATAAGAAAGCAGTGGTCATTCAGCGGGGTCATTCCTACAAGGGGCCTGGCCGACATGGTCGCCACCATCGTGATGTTATAATAGTCAAGCCACACAGGCCTCACGGACACAGACACCATGGTAATTCATATTATATTGATGATGATGTTTACAAGTGGAATGCCATGACCTTAATCACACTTAAAGTTCTGGATAATCTTGATAATAATCCGTACTAAGCAAAGCAAGCAGCCCGAACCACCTCAAATGTATATTACAACAGGTGGTTCGGAGCTGAGTTAAGTGAAGATGAATCATGATTTATGTTCAATATTTAAAAGATAAATTACCGACTGGTTCATATAAAAAATACTACCCTTTCGGTACACTCTATACTTATTTTAAATATCCCTAAGTCCCACTGATCCGTTTGAAGGCCTTGCTGGGGTATATTTTTTGTACTACACTTGCGTTTATTGCATAACACAACCATAATGCAACCGTTAATTATTTCTGGAGTTATTATATGCCAGCCTTAACCATAAAAAATATACCCACGGATCTCTATAATGAACTTAAATTAGCTGCTGAACAACACCATAGAAGTATAAACAGTGAAGTCATTGTTTGTCTTAAAAATACTCTTTTTCCTAATAAAATATCACCCGAAGAGCACCTGAGCAATATTCAAAAACTTCGAACCAGTATTTCTGAGAACATCATAACTGCAGAAGATATTGATAAAGAAATAAATGAAGGAAGACCGTGATTGTTGCTGATACAAATATAATTTCTTACCTGTTGCTTCCCACATCATTTTCAGATTCTGTTGATGCTTTGTATAAAATTGATTCTCACTGGGTTGCGCCAAACCTATGGAAAAGTGAATTCAGGAATGTTTTGGCTCTTTATCTTCGAAAGGAACTCATTACCTTTGAAAAAGCCATTCAACTGCAAGATTCTGCTGAATCAATTATGATTAACAATGAATTTAATGTTTCTTCTTCACAAGTTTTATCTCTTGTGACAAAAAGTACCTGCTCATCATATGACTGTGAATTTGTTTCTTTAGCTCAACACCTAAACACTCCCCTGGTCACACAAGATAAAAAAATACTAAGGGATTTCCCATCTTATGCAGTATCGATTTTGGATTTTCTCGATCAGAAACTCTGACGCGATAGCGCAGAATATCGTTAGCAGATCTTCGCTATCAGTTAAGCAGACAGAATACGCAAGTTACCCTAAAATGCATAGAGTTATCGTCGAATCTGGACACTTACTATTGATATATTGTCAATCCTACTAATCTATTTTAGAAATAATTGGTCTCTGACCCCGACTACGTATCATCATAGCGACTGAAACTATAAACTGCGCAAAATCTTTTCAGCTATCTGGGCAATTTCATGAGCACGATCTGTCCCATTAATACATCTTCTACATTTTACAAAATCAGTTTTGTTACTATCAATATAATCAGTAATTTTTCTACCCGTAAAAATACCAGTCTTAAAACCATGTACAAGAACAAAAAGAGCAATTTGTGGATCAAGTGCCAAATCAGGATTTTCAACAAGTTTGACACCTAAAATTTCAGAATATTTCTCGTAGTTATTCTGCCAGGTTAATTGCACAAAACCACGACCATAATATGGATAGTATCTCAGATTCTTCTTTCTCCAGGCCTCTGCATTTCTTACCCAATAGGCTTCTCTGACAGGTTTAAATGTTTGTGCTGTTTCCCATTGTGTTGTTGCAATCACATAAGCAATTTGAGTATCAAGACCTATGCCTTGGGCACGACACTCACCATTAATCGCTTCAATCGTTCCAGGTTTAGAACTAAAGTCATAGCCCCGGTCACCTTCAAGTTCACTTAACTTTTTTTCAAGAGTTTCAATTGATTCAGGTCCAATTAAATCAACATTTCCCTGATAAATATCTGTCTTGAATTCCGACCATGCATTACGTGTGCGAGGCCCTATTAAGCCGTCTATTTCCCCGGCAGGAAATCCCAATCGATTTAGTGCTACTTGTAATTCTTCTAACTGTGCTTTCGAAAGCTCACTAAGCGGCAGCGGTTCTACAATACTTCCAAGTTGTTTAAAATTCATTGTTGAATCCTCTATATTGACAGTCTAAAAAAACGTCATGCGAATTAAGCCTCTCACCTTTCGCGCTTCTGCCTGATACTGCTGTAAGACTAATACTCGTATATTATAAAACTATAATTCCATGCTTTGGCAATAATTGCTTGAGTGTATAATCCCGGTGATAAATAGCTGCTTGATGGAATTTATACACTTCTTTTTCAATCATTTGATGAGCATTTTCTAAATCTTCAAAATCATCTTTTTGTTGTTCCCAGTCATATTTTGAGTAACTCAAAGTATCTGGCAGCCCAGGCATTGACACTGGATGGCTTCAGCACGGCAGAG
>CBDTVA010000469.1:0-2642 GCA_965363935.1 uncultured Gammaproteobacteria bacterium
GGAAGATATTGAATTGAGCAAACGTCTTGGTAAAATAAGTCGGCCGATCTGCCTGAAGTCCACTGTCATAACCTCCTCAAGACGGTGGGAAAACAAGGGTATATTGCGAACTGTTTTCTTCATGTGGAACATGAGGCTACAGTATTTTTTTGGTGTAAAATCTGAGCAGTTATTGAAAAAGTACTATCCTTGATGTTCTCTTGCCGCACCCCCTGTATATTAAACTCACCTGAATATGACTTTCCGAAATTTTCTCTATTCTGATACCCTGATCATTATTTTTGCCCGTGAACCGGTACCGGGACAGGTAAAAACTCGATTAATACCCACGTTAGGAGAGCAAGGTGCTACACAGCTTTATAAGCAACTTCTGGACTACGCTGTAAGCAACATGATTGACTGGAAATTTGCGCCTGTAAACCTGTGTATTACGCCTGAAAGTAATAAGAGCTACTTTATCCGGAACGGTCGTTATAGAAACGTTGAGCTTTCGGTGCAAAAAGGTGAAAATTTGGGCAGCAGAATGCATAACGCCCTGGCATCCGCGCTGCAAAACTACCCCAAGGCACTCTTAATAGGTACTGATTGCCCGTTTTTGAGCAGAGATGATCTGCAGCAGGCTATTATGGCACTTGATGGCAATGATATGGTGTTCTCTCCGGCCAGAGACGGGGGATATGTTCTGGTGGGAGCAAAGAGGCTGGTTTCAGATCTTTTTGAAGACATTGACTGGGGCACTGAACGTGTCATGGCACAATCTAGAATCGCCTTGTCACGTTATGACTTCCGCTGGCAGGAATTGTCAGAGCAATATGATATTGATACTAAAGAAGATTTGAGGTATCTTCTTCAACATAATGAATTTAAAAATATTTTTGATTAATATCAGGGCTTAGCTTATTCAGACTGTGGTTTTTCCTGAACTGCTTCTTCAGATTTCGTTTTACGAATAATCCGCTTCATATCAAATTCTTTTTCTTTGTGCTCTTTTGCACTATAGTCAATTTTAGTGTTCAAGCTGGTGAGTCTTAAATCAATAGCTATTTGACCAATAGACAGGGAGACAGATTCATTAGCCGGAATATGCAATGTCCTCGATGAATATGGGAGACGTTTATTTTCGATGCTGATGGAGATTAAATCCAGGTTTATGGACTTATCAGACAAGTTTTTTAAATACAGCGTAATATCGCTTTGTGCCATATAATCATTTGGCAATAGCCGGCGGGTATACTTTTTCACTGAATAAGCACCGGGAATCGTTTCTTTGTTTAAATGAGCAAGCAGTGAAAGTTGCAGTTTTTTTGCAATGATTTCGGTTTGCAATTGATAATAAGGTCCATAACTATGGCGTTCAATCTGTTGTGTTTGCAGATTGTAAGTCTCATCCTGATAGTTGGTTGAAGAACTACAGGAAATGATAAAGCCGCTGATAACAATATTCAGAAATATGAAAATGGTTTTACGCATCAGTTGATCCAGTTAAGAGGTCATTAGCCCATAAACCAAAAGCATTTTATAGATAGCAATTTATAGATGGCATTTTATAGATGGTTTATTTTAGACAGTATAGCCTCATTATCCTAACCCCGACAGGCTGAATAAATACCCTGAAAATATCAGCTATACTGTGAATGCACGAGAGCTATGATATGAATGCACGAGAGCTATGTCGCTCGAATGAAGAATGGGTGAATTATCCCGGTGGCAGAACAGAGCCGTTTAATTAATAAAATTGACTATTGGGTATTGGAAAAAATTCAGCGTGATATTAAAGACTGGATGGCATCAGGCAAAAAACCGGTTCGTATCTTTGCTAATTTCTCCGAGCGAGGCTTCAGTGATAACAAATTTCTGGCCAAGTTAAAACAATTTGTGCACAATAATCGTTTAATAACCCGATATTTTGATATTGAGCTCACTGAACAGGTATTGCTTAAGGCAGGCGAACAATCGAAACAATTGCTGGCCCTATTGCATGAAAATGGTATCAGCCTGGTTCTTGACAAGTTCGGGATGGGTTACTCTTCCATTAGACATTTAAAAGATTCGCCAATTGACCGGATAAAAATTGACAAATTGTTTATTGACAGGGCTGCACTGGATGGCCATGAAGCTCCCTATGTTAATGCCATTATTGCCATGTCACAGAGTTTGAATATCAAAACTGTGGCTGTTGGAATAGAGGAAAAACAACAGAGACAATTTATTGAGCAAACCCAGTGTGATATAGTCCAGGGATTTATCTATCACAAACCCATGGATGCTCAGAGCCTGAAAGAATTGCTGCAACCTGCCGATTAAATTGATTTATTTAAGGGATTGATATGAATAATAAATCACCATTACCCGGGGTTTCCCGAGAACAACGTATTTCTGATGAAGGTCTGAAAAGGCTTGAAACTCATTTACAAAAAGGGACCAAAATGAGCCATCAGGTACTCAGACAGTGGATTAAGCGCTATGGTGAACCAGCAAGAGAAATTATTAAAAAAAATGGTCAATACACGCCGGACCTGGAATGATAGACAGGAATTAAGGGCATCCGCAAAAATTAATTTGCATTTATCAGTTTTCAATTGCCATACTATCAAGGCGCGAGGAAGGCGAATAGTCAACTATTTAACTGACGAGCAACGCAG
>CBDTVA010000470.1:0-2639 GCA_965363935.1 uncultured Gammaproteobacteria bacterium
CCCGCTGAATCGGGCGATATTGATGTCGGTGTTCGTTATGATAAAGAAGACGCCTCAATTGATTATTTTGCTTTTTTACATGCTGTTCTAGTTATTCATTTCAGCATTATTATCGGTTTTTTCCTCAATGAATCCCTTGAAGAAGCGGGTCTGAAACTACCACTTTTTGTCACTTGCCTGTTTGCCGGTATTATTATCAGTAGTTTTATCACGCCCAAGATATCGAAAAAAATTACCTGGCTGGACTGGAATGCCAGAGGTACTGCAATGGCACTTATTGCCGATATTTCTCTGGGAATTTTCCTGTCTATGTCGCTCATGAGTATGCAACTCTGGGTGATTGTTGACCTGGCCGGACCCATTCTGGCCATTATTACCGCACAGTTTGTAATTGCTGCTTCTATAACCCTTTTTGTTATTTTTAAAATTATGGGCCGCACTTATGATGCTGCAGTTATATGCTCCGGGTTTGGTGGTATTTCACTGGGTTCAACGGCCACGGCCATGGCAAACATGACGGCAGTCACACAACGCTATGGGCCATCACACCTGGCATTTGTTATTGTGCCTCTGGTCTGTGCGTTTTTTATTGACTTGTTTAATGTGGTATTGATACAGACTTTACTGTCGTATTTTAACTAAACCGTTTTTAAACCTGAATTTTTAACTTCGCAGCAACAGGAAATAAAAATGAAGATTAAAAGCATTTTGCTTTTATCTTTACTGCTGTGTGCAAACGGTTTTGCTGGCACAGAGACTGTGCCGCAAGCAAATGACCCGGGAACAGCATTAACGCAAGGAAAGCTCAAGGCCCTGTTGCGCTATAGCGGGCAATACCGTGACACCAATCTGCGAATCCTTCAGGACAGTTCAACGTCCACTAGCTCTGATGAAAATAAGCGGCAATACTCTGCCATCGGGGGTTATATAGGCTATGAAACTATGCCATGGTTTCATACTTCTATTGGTGCCACCCTTTATACTGCAAATCCCATTGGCAATAATCCGGATGATCGAAGTGGACTGGGTGGTCTTTATGAAGCCGATGGCAGCCAGGATGCCTATCATGTTTTTGGTGAAGCTTTTATAAAATTTCAACAAGGAGATCACCTGCTCAAAGCCGGTCGTCAGGAAATGCCGGATTACCGTTTTGTTTCACTGTCAAATGTTCGTATGACACCTATTACCCATGAAGGTGTTGTGTATGAAAATACTGTTTTCAATAAGTTTCAGATGAACCTTGCTTATATCAGAAGAATGAAGGAACGTAATGACGATGAATTTATTGACATGGCAGAAGGCGCAGGCCTGAAACTTTTCAATAATGGCAAACAACTTGTTCGTGGTGAGTATGACTCTGACGATTATGATGCCAGCGGATATATCGGCAATGAAAAAGAAATGAATATTCTGGGGCTACTGTATAAGACTGAGACTCTTAGTCTGGAAGGGTGGGATTATTATATTGATGACTTTATCAATATTGCCTATCTCTATGGTCAGTATACTATGAAACCGGGTCGTGACCTGACTCTTAGCCTTGCTGCTCAATACGCTAATCAGAAAGATGTCGGGGAACATATCGCAGGCAATATTGATACCTGGTTCTACGGACTAAAGCTTCAGGCTTATAGCCAGGGATTAACTTATTTTATCAGTTACAATGAAGTCGATTACAATGAAAATTCCTATGATGGCGGGAGCCTTTTTGTGCGCTGGGGAACACCTCAGATGTTCAACTCCTTTCAGGTTCAGGACTCAGAACTTGCCGGAACCAAATCCTATGGTGTCGGTCTGCAATATGATTTTGGGCGCAAAGGGTTTCTTCCAGGTGTTGTTATGCGTTTGCGTTATGCCGATTATGATCTGCCAGACAGCCTTTATCAAACAGATGCACGCCAGGACAGGACAGAAACCACCTTTGACCTTCGCTACTCGTTTACAAAAAAATCCGGCTTCGGAATTTTCACCCAGCTTGACGGCCTGAGTATTCAATTCAGGCTGGCTTATAATCGCTATGAAACCGATTACGATTTTAATGCGTACAAACAAATACATGGTTATAGCTTTGACAGCGTCACTGATGACTTTATCGATGCCCGCCTATACCTGGACTACCGGTTTTAGTACTTTAGAATAATCAGGGTCAGAGAAAATTGCTTCTAATATTAGAATTAATTGTTCTCTGGTTCCTATTATTTTCAAATACAAGGGATTGCTCCCCACTTACCCAGTGTGAAGGAAGCAAACCGAGTCCTGGCTTTACCGGACATTGATTGCCCATATGGATTACGAAACAAAGCTATCTTAGAGCTGCTCTACAGCAGCGGCATTCGTCGAATGGAACTGGTGAACCTGAATATCTATGATGTGGACAGAAACCGCGAGATCCTGCTGATAAGAAAAGGCAAAAGCAAGAAAGATCGGATGTTACCGTTAGGGAAACGGGCTTTATATTGGGTTGAAAAGTAGCGACTCGAATCCCGACCCCAGATAGTCAATGGCAGTTATGAGAAACACTTGTTCTTAACGGATTACGGGAAACCGTTTGCTAGAAACCGACTGACCGACCTGGTGAAACGATATCTGTATCATGCTCATATAGATAAGGAAGGCAGCTGCCACTTGTTCCGCCACGC
>CBDTVA010000471.1:0-2638 GCA_965363935.1 uncultured Gammaproteobacteria bacterium
TTTCAAGAATTTTCCCGGGATTCTTGTGTTAATTGCTTCAAGTTATATCGACAGGAACGGGTTTGGCTTTCCATATGTCATCACAATATTCCTTGATAGCCCGATCTGAAGAAAACTTGCCAATTCTGGCAACATTGAGTATAGACATACGAGTCCAGTGTTCCTGGTGATGAAATGCATGACTGACTTCAGCCTGACAGTCAATGTAGGATTGATAGTCAGCGCAGACTAAAAAAGGATCATCGTATTTCAAAGAATCCGTCAGGGGCTTAAATAATGACTGCTCGCCATGTGAAAACAGACCACAGTCAATCAGTTCCAGGGCATTTTTTAGATCCTTATTAGTGTTAATAATGCTTTCTGGTTTATAACCATTGGCTTTTTCCTGAGCAACTTCCTGGGCGGTCAGACCAAAGAGAAAGAAATTGTCGGCTCCCACTTCCTTGCGAATTTCAATATTGGCACCGTCAAGCGTACCAATGGTCAGGGCTCCGTTCATAGAAAACTTCATATTGCCGGTTCCTGATGCTTCCTTACCAGCCGTTGATATCTGCTCAGATAGATCGGCTGCCGGATAAATCAGTTGTGCATTCTTGACATTAAAATTAGGGATAAAGGCTACACGTAACAAGCCGTTGACTTGCGGGTCATTATTGATAACATCCCCCACCGCAGTGATTAGTTTGATCATCAGTTTGGCTAAATGATATGCGGGTGCAGCCTTGCCTCCAAAAATAAAGGTTCTGGGGGTGATTTCCAAAGAGGGGTCCTGCTTTATACGCCGATATAGCGTTATTACATGCAAAATATTCAAATGCTGACGTTTGTATTCATGGATACGTTTTACCTGTACGTCAAACAAAGATTGGGGATCAACATTGAGTCCTGTATTCAGGTTGATCCAGTTGGCCAGATTATTTTTTGCAGCAGTTTTTACGGTACGCCATTCATTGTGAAAATCGCTGTTATTTGCATAAGCTTCCAGACCTTTCAATAAGGTCATATCCCTTACCCAGCAGTCGCTGCAGTTCAGTGTAGTGGTGATTAGCTTTGATAATTTGGGATTGCTGAGTACCAGAAAACGTCTGGGGGTAACGCCATTGGTTTTATTGCTGAATTTTTCCGGCCAAAGATGATAAAAATCACTCAGGGTGGTACTTTTCAGTAATTCAGAATGCAATTGGGCGACACCGTTAATGGCATGACTGCCCACGCAAGCCAGATGAGCCATACGAATTGATTTTTCACCGTTGTCATTGATCAGGGACATGCGTGCCAGTCTGTCCAGGTGATCCTGATCATTGAGAAAATGCATTCGGACCTCATCCATAAAATGGGAGTTGATTTCATAGATCAGCTCCAGATGTCTGGGTAATACTTGCTTAAATAACTTGACCGACCAGGTTTCCAGAGCCTCAGGTAGCAGGGTATGATTGGTAAAGGCAAAGGTTTTTCGACAGATATTCCAGGCCGCCTCCCAGTTCATGTGTTGTTCGTCCAGGAAAATCCGCAGCAATTCGGCTATAGCGATAGCCGGGTGAGTATCATTTAACTGTACAGCAAATTTTTCATGGAAAGTGTCCAGAGTTTCTCCTGTACTGGTGTGTTTTCGTATCATATCCTGCAGTGAGCAGCAGACAAAGAAATATTGTTGTTTAAGGCGCAACTCCTTGCCACCAATTTTTTCATCATTGGGGTACAGTACTTTGGAAATATTTTCTGCGATGACTTTGGCTTCAATGGCGCCGTAATAATCACCCGTATTAAAAGCCTGAAAATCAAAAGACTTCGGCGCTTCCGCTTTCCATAGGCGCAGTGTATTGCAGTTATTGACACCATAACCCAGAATCGGTGTATCATAGGCCACCCCGTTAACGCACAGATCGGGGATCCACTCAACCTTGTCAGCACCATGCTCGGTTTTGAAATGTTTTATATGGCCGCCGAAGTTGACTGGAAAGTGCAATTCGGGGCGTGCTAGTTCCCAGGGGTTGCCGTTGCGCAGCCAGGTATCTGAAACTTCTACCTGCCAGCCATCCTCAATCACCTGGTCAAAAATACCAAATTCATAACGGATACCGTAACCAATGGCGGGGATTTGTAATGTCGCCAATGAGTCAAGATAACAGGCGGCCAGACGACCCAAGCCGCCATTACCCAATCCTGGCTCTTCCTCCTGTGTAATTATTTGCTCGAAATCCATGCCCATTTTTATGGCGCTGTCCTGGGCTTTTTCCATAATGCCCAGATTGATCAGATTATTAGCCAGGTGCGGGCCGAGCAAAAACTCGGCTGAAAGATAACAAACTCTGCGAACCGTCTTTTCCTTATAGGTTTGAGCCGAATGTACCCAGCGTTTTAACATGCGATCTCTCACAGTGTAAGCGGCGGCCATATAGAGATCATTGGGTGTCGCTGAATCACCGGAACGTCCCTGCATATAAAACAGATTATTTGAAAAAGCCTTCATCATGGCGGGTTGTGATAATCCGGTACGAATGCTTTCCTGCTGAGGATCTGAGGCAGGTTCAGAGTGCAGGTTTTTATCTTCCATTTTTTTGTTCATATGATTTTCCAGTCACCGTATGGTTTGTTATGAGACACACTGATTCAAGATATTAGTCACTAATTGTATATA
>CBDTVA010000472.1:0-2625 GCA_965363935.1 uncultured Gammaproteobacteria bacterium
GTAACTTTGTTGCTTTTGCTGCCGATGAAAGACTACAGATTCATTTTTTTGATTTATGACTCTTAATCTTTTATATTTAATATACAACGGAATGACGTAACAGTGGTTTGGAGTATGGGCTGGCTGATTAGGGGATTGTTCAGGCATGAATGCCTGGGCATAGCGGCGCATGGATGCGCTTGAAGCGTCCCCTAATCAACCAGCCCATACTCCAAACCACGGTTTAAACGATCACCCCCCCCGAACGACTCTTAAGTCACTTGAAGGGTTATTCAGATAATTCGATTCAAATGACTGTTCAAGGGGGATTTGAGACACTATAAATATATCATCTAAATAAAACTGGTAGTGCCAAGGGGTGCAGTTTGTATTTTCGGGGACGCCGTACCCAAAGCACTTCGTGGGGCAGGCTCTGAATACGTCCTTGTAGGCTTGGATGCTGAGTAGTCACATGAATGTTTACTACTTTAAAATTATCCATTGTGTAAAAGTACTTATCGGGCATCAATCCTGGTTTTTTAATTTTTGCGTTTTCGTCAGAATACCCCGCAAAATATTCAATTCTTCCTGTTCCAAACGAATTCGATTATAAATATGACGTAATTTAGACATTAATTGCGGCGATTGTTTAATCCGTAAAAAATCAATATCGACCAGAGTTTGTTCCAGATGTTGATAAAAACGCTCCATATTATCACTTGACGCATATTCAACCTCAGATTTCATTCCAGAATCAACTTCTGCGCCATAATGCTCAGCATTATTAAGAGCAGCTAATGACATCATGACTTCATAGGTCACAATCTGGATAGCAGAGGCTACATTCAGTGAACTATAGTCTGGATTTGTGGCGATATTGATCAATTTATGACATAAACCAAGCTCATCATTGGTCAGACCGATTCTCTCCCGGCCAAAGACCAGTGCAACTTCCTGTTTTTTTGACTCGGACACTGATAGAAGTCCTGCCTCCCGAGCATCTATAAACTCATGCTGGATTTTTCGCTCCCGGGCCGTAGTGCCTAAAACCAGATGACAGCCTTCCAGAGCCTGTGGCAATGAATCACAAACCACCGCCCTGCTCAGTAAATCATCTGCACCTGAAGCCATGGCAGTTGCCTCGGCATTGGGAAAGTGTTTGGGCTGAACCAGGTAAAGCCGTGTCAGTCCCATATTTTTCATAACTCTCGCCGCAGCGCCGATATTGCCCGGGTGAGATGTGTTTATCATTACGATACGGATATTGTCTGGAGTCATACAAACCTATTGTTATTTTCTGCTGGATAATCACAGTTAATTTTAACAAGTATTAATGGTATAATTAAATGCTTATTTGCTCTTTAGCATCTTTTATCGCTTTTTACTCTTGCGTAGCTCTTTACTTTTGCTGAGCAGCTGGAGTTGCGGCCTTTCATTATGGGGATTTCCAATGCATCCAACGCTCAATATTGCTATTCGTGCAGCTCGTGCTGCCGGCACTGTCATTTATCGCGCCATGGACAAGGTTGATAGTTTAAAAATTACCACCAAAGGCGCTAATGATTTTGTCAGCGATGTGGATAGACAGGCTGAAGAGGCCATTATCAGCACCATCCAGAAAGCCTACCCGGATCATGCCATCAAAGCAGAAGAAAATGGAGAACTTCAGGGTAATCCTGATTTTCAATGGATTATTGATCCTCTGGACGGAACCACTAATTTCCTGCATGGCTTCCCGCAGTTTGCCGTATCCATTGCCTTTAAGCAAAACGGCCGCCTTTCGCAGGCCGTTGTATTTAATCCGGTAAACCAGGAGTTATTTACTGCCAGCCGCGGTGAAGGCGCCATGCTAAATGATCGCAGACTCCGGGTCTCCAAACAGAAAGGTCTGGAAGGTGCCCTGCTGGGCACAGGTTTTCCTTTCAAAGAACAACAACATCTGGATACCTATCTGGCTACATTTAAAGCTCTGTTCCCAACGACAGCCGGGATCAGAAGACCAGGCTCAGCTGCTTTGGATCTGGCTTTTGTAGCAGCCGGACGTCTGGATGGCTTTTGGGAAATAGCCCTGAATGACTGGGACATGGCCGCTGGAGCATTACTGGTCAGTGAAGCCGGAGGGCTAATCGGTGATTTCTCTGGTGGAAATGAGTTTCTGGAAACGGGTAATGTCGTTGCCGGCACCCCCAAAGTGTTCAAGGAAATACTGCAAAAAATAAGGCCGCATCTGAGTGAAGAGCTTGCCCGGTAGGGTTAATAATTGAGCATTTTACAGCACATATTTAACACATAGAAGGTCGGGTAAATAGTGCAGCGTAACCCGATATTATATCATTATATCGCTAGACATTCGTCGGGTTACGCTGCGCTAACCCGACCTACAATACTACTACAACAAGAGGATGTTTAAACCTCTTCGTACACTTCTTCCTGCTCTTCACCTTCACGTTTGACTGGAGCCAAATCTTCTTTACTAATCCCCATTGCGACCAATACTGAGCTGGCAACATAAATGGATGAGTAGGTACCAATAATCACACCTGCCAGCAGGGCAGTGGCAAAACCATGGATCAATTTCCCGCCAAAAACAAACAGAGCCAGTAAAACCAGCATAGTTGTCAGAGAGGTGATTAAGGTTCGCGCCAG
>CBDTVA010000473.1:0-2602 GCA_965363935.1 uncultured Gammaproteobacteria bacterium
CCGGCTCGATTTGGCGATAATGCAGTTCGTGTCCGGCAGGTTGATGAAGCCAATGAAAAATGGCACTGGTCTGCCTGGCAATGGCTGAAAAATGATGAACCGAGTGAAGCATTTTCTCTGACCGAAGTGTTTACCCGGCAAAGCTTTCTGCAAGTGGTGTCAATTTATATAGTCTCCGGATTTGAACATATCCTGCCCAAGGGACTGGATCATATCCTGTTTATTTTAGGCATTTTTCTGCTCAGTATCCGAATGCGGCCACTATTATGGCAGGTCACCATGTTTACCATTGCCCATACAATAACCCTGGGGCTTTCAATGAATGGTGTCATCAACCTGGCGGCCAATATTGTGGAGCCGTTGATAGCCTTGTCCATTGCCTTTATTGCAGTGGAAAATATAATTAGCCCCACATTGCACAAAAGTCGTTTAGTTATTGTCTTTATTTTTGGCTTATTGCATGGCATGGGATTTGCCAGTGTTTTAGCCGATTTTGGCATGCCGGAAAATGATTTTGCCACGGCATTAATCAGTTTTAATATCGGTGTTGAAATAGCCCAGATCGCCATAATATTGCTGGCCTATTTGTTGTTTGGTTACTGGCTGCGCAGCAAACTGGCTAATGAACAGCAATACCGCACTATTGTTGTAATCCCCGGTTCCCTGTTTATTGCTCTGATTGGTCTGTACTGGACGTATGATCGAATAGTGTTCTAAGCAGCCTTTATTCTATAATTTCAGGCTTTGCTGTTATAGCTATTAAAGTCAATACTATGCTAAAATTTCAACCCGGTTCTGCACGTAGACTGTAGGTATGGTCCTACAATTTTGGGCGTAATGATGTACAAGAAACGGTTTACAGGGCATGGATATTGAATCAGTGAAAAAAGAGCTGGCGTCCATCAGAGGTTCAGCTATGAATATACTGGCCGGTCGGGAGCATAGTGCCACAGAGTTGCGGCACAAGCTGAGGCGGAAATTAGAGCGAAAACAGGTTGAATCGGGTGAGCCAAATCGATTAGACGAATTAATTGACACCGTTATAGAACAATTAATTAATGATCGGCTTGTGGATGAAAATCGCTTTACAGAAAGCTTTATTCGCTCCCGAACGGCCCGGGGTTCCGGCCCGGTCAAAATCCGTCATGAATTGCAGGAACGAGGGATCTCCGGCGAGATAATCGAACAGTATCTGGATGACTCCTATGAGTTCTGGCAGGAACATATCGCCACGGTGCGCAGCAAACGCTTTGGCATTCAATACCCGGAAGATTATAAAGAACAAAGTAAACAGTCTCGATTTTTATACCAGCGGGGCTTTAGCGGCGAGTTAATTCAACGTCTTTTTAACGAATTTTCTGAGTAACACCAAATATCTGTTACGATCTCCAGGTTACACTGACTCGTGACTGTTAAAAAATTGTTTATTAAAGAGTTAAGACAAAACTGTAGGAATTAAGTTCTATCATGGCAAACAGTTCTATCAAAACAAGTGCACAGCTTCGTACTGCATTTCTTGAGTTCTTTGAGGCGCATGGTCATAAACGAGTCGCCAGTAGTCCGCTGGTGCCTGGAAATGATCCCACTCTGCTATTCACCAATGCCGGAATGGTGCAATTTAAAGATGTCTTTCTGGGCCATGACAAACGAAATTACAAATGCGCGACAAGTAGTCAGCGATGTGTTCGAGCCGGTGGTAAACACAATGATCTGGAAAATGTCGGCTATACCGCAAGACACCATACTTTTTTTGAAATGCTGGGTAATTTCAGTTTTGGTGACTACTTTAAACGTGAAGCCATTCAATATGCCTGGGATTTTCTGACCAAAGAAATCGGCTTGCCTGAAGAACGCCTTTGGGTGACTGTATTTGAAGAAGATGCTGCTGCCAGTGACATCTGGCTCAATGAATTAAAGGTGTCGCCAGAGCGTTTTTCCAAAATTGGCGCCAAAGACAATTTCTGGTCCATGGGTGATACCGGACCCTGCGGTCCCTGCAGTGAAATTTTTTATGATCATGGTGCCGATGTGCCTGGCGGTCCACCGGGAACACCTGAAGAGGAAGGTGATCGGTATATCGAAATCTGGAACCTGGTGTTTATGCAGTATAACCGGGATAAGTCTGGAAAAATGACTGAACTGCCACATCCATCGGTTGATACCGGTATGGGTCTGGAACGCCTGGCTGCCATCTTGCAGGGAGTACATAATAACTACGAAATTGACCTGTTCCAGCACATCATTAAAAGCATTGCCAGACTGGCAGACTGTCATGACCTGGAAAACAAATCTTTACGCGTCATTGCCGATCATATCCGTGCCTGTGCTTTTCTGATTGTCGATGGTGTGATACCTTCGAATGAAGGCCGGGGTTATGTACTCAGACGTATTATCCGCCGTGCCATTCGTCATGGCCATCAACTGGGCCTGAGAGAACCGTTCTTTTATACTCTGGTGGATGTTCTGCGTCAGGAAATGGGTGAAGCATACCCCGAATTGAGTGCGGCTCAACAACAGGTTGAAAAAATTCTGCAACAGGAAGAAGAGCGCTTTGCGGAAACCCTGGATCAGGGAATGCATATTCTTGAACAGCTTATTCTTA
>CBDTVA010000474.1:0-2589 GCA_965363935.1 uncultured Gammaproteobacteria bacterium
AAAGAGTCTTCAACTTAAACGTAAAAGAGTCTTCAACTTAAACGTAAAAAAGTCTTCAACTACTTATATTGACGTAAGTACCACCATTCAAAAAATCGTTTCAGCCAATGGAAAATTCGCATACGTGGCATAACAATATTCCATTTACTGGTTCTGACGACCAGAATCCCTGAATTTTGACTGTCTACAATACAAATTAATTCTGTTTTAAAGGTATGAGTCACTGGTTGATCATTAAATTCATTCAACAGGTTTTTAGCGGCTGCCTCGGCTTGAAGATCTGCCATATGTGCCTGCTTTGGCAACCAGTCCGGTCCCGGAAAACTGCCTGAATCACCAGCTACATAAACTTTATCCATTCCTTCAACCTGACAATGGGTATTGGCTCGTATCATGCCGCCTTCTGAGCGCGGTAATTCAGTATTGTTAAACCAGCTATTACCGGTCATGCCAGGCATGAATATTATCAGATCCGCAGCAAATTCCCCGCCTTCAGTCGTTACACTTTGTGCCGTGAATTGTTTCATTTTATGGCCCAAATGGGTTTCAATTTCACGCCGCTGCATTTCCTTGAGTAAACCACTGACTGCTTTTGGGCCCAGCCGCTGTCCTGGATTCTCTGCAGGCGTAAAAAAAATCAGTTTGAATTTATCCCGCCGACCTTCCTTACGTAATTGATAATCAATACCAAACAGGAACTCAAACATGGGGCCGCCGCGCATGGCGCTGGGCTCTTTGGGGTTGCCGGAAAATCCAAACGCAATTGTACCGCCATCCATAGCTATGAGACGTTCTCTGATTTTTACAGTGGCATCGACACCTTCACAGGGAGTGATTGCATGTTCGATACCAGGTAATTTTTTAATAAATTGACCACCAGAGCAAATGAACAGGGCATCATTTTCAATTTCTCCCGCACTGGTTATCAGCATGCGACCCGCGTTTTTCATACCTGTAGCCTCAGCTGCCAGATGTTTGACTCTCATGCGTTGAAAGAAGTTGTCCAATGGAACAATCAAATCTTTCGGTTTTCTTAAATTACAGGGAATCCAGATAGTGCCCGGTAGATAGTGGAATTCCGCTTTTGGACTGATAACGGTTATTTCGAGATCCATATCGGACTTTCTGAGTGTCTTTACAGCAGTTAATGCGGCAAATCCGCTGCCAACGATATGAACTTTCTTCATTCAGGTACTCCAGTATTCTTAATAATTTTGCAAGTTTAGAGTATTCTAAAAATTATGTATATAATAAATTATTTTCACTCGTACAGGTGAAAATATCACGCTTCTCTGAGTCAGGAGAACAGAGCCTAGAGGGTGTTGAGTATTTGATGTATACTTGGCTCAAATTATAATCTAATCTGTACAATTTCTTACAAGGTTAAGAGCTTTTATGAAATACCAGGTTCTGGCTCGCAAGTACCGTCCAAAAACCTTCTCGACCATGATGGGACAGGAGCATGTGCTCAAGGCTCTGAGCAATGCTCTGGAAAGTGAGCGCCTGCACCATGCCTATTTATTTACCGGCACTCGTGGTGTGGGTAAAACAACGGTTGCCAGAGTGTTGGCTAAAGCACTAAATTGTGAACAGGGCATCAGTGCAACACCTTGTGGCGAGTGTCCAGCCTGCCAGGAAATTGATCAGGGACGCTTTGTTGATTTGATTGAAGTGGATGCCGCTTCACGCACCAAGGTAGAAGACACCCGGGAGCTTCTGGACAATGTTCAATATGCCCCGACCCGGGGACGCTTTAAAATCTATCTTATTGACGAAGTTCACATGCTGTCAGGGCACAGTTTTAATGCCTTGCTGAAGACATTGGAAGAACCGCCGCCACATGTCAAATTTTTACTGGCGACCACCGATCCGCAGAAATTACCTGTCACGATTTTATCCCGCTGTCTGCAGTTTAATCTCAAGCGTCTGACCATTGAACAGATTGAACAGCAATTACATCAGATACTCAGCGCAGAAAATATACCGTTTGAAGAAAATGTATTAAAACCACTGGCTATAGCTGCTGATGGTTCCATGCGTGATGCTTTGAGTTTGCTGGATCAGTCTATCGCGTATTGCAATGGCAGTCCAAATCTTGCTGAGATTGAAGCTATGCTCGGTAGTGTGCAAAAAGATCGGATTTTTGAGCTGATCACGGCTCTGGCTAATGAAGATGGTCGGATGTTGATTGAGCAAAGTCGCATACTGAGTGGTCAGGGAATTGATGTTAACACCATTCTTGCCGAACTCATTACTATGTTGCAGCGTATTGCTCTATGTCAGAAGGTGCCTGATGCTATAGATGATAGCCTGGGTGATAAAGAGGCAGTTACGCAATTGGCTCAGCATATTTCACCCGAAGATATTCAGTTGTATTATCAGATAGCTATAAATGGCCGCAAAGACCTGCCTTATTCACCCCAGCCGCAGGGTGGATTTGAAATGATTTTACTGCGTATGCTGGCTTTTAAACCTGAAGTTTTTACAAGTCAACAGAAAATTGAGTCTCCAAAGATACAAAAAGCTCCCGTTCAACTTCCTGAATCTCAAGCTCCTGGTTTTCCAGGCACAGATCTTCAAACTGAAGTA
>CBDTVA010000475.1:0-2579 GCA_965363935.1 uncultured Gammaproteobacteria bacterium
ACAGGCCCTGCTTGGAAAACTTGTCCTTGGCATCCAGGATAAGGATTTTTGACTTAGGCTTGTGGTTTTTCAGGTAATAAGCAACCTGGCAGGCGCGTTCATAAGGTCCGGGAGGACAGCGGAAAGGGTTTGGTGGCGCTGCAATAATAACTGTACCGCCATCCTTCATAGATTCCAGCTGTTTGCGCATTAAAGCAGTCTGTGGACCGGCTTTCCAGGCATGAGGTATCTTGGTTGCCGCGACTTCCGCATCATAGCCTTCAAGAGTGTCCCATTTGAAATCAACGCCGGGTGAAACAATGCAACGATCATAAGGTATATTGCCACTGGATTTAGTGACGACATGCTTCTTGCCGGCATCAATATTGGAGGCATAATCCTGAACGATTTTAACACCCATGGATTCCAGGTTTTTGTAACCAAACTTGATGGAATCAAGGGAGCGTTCACCACTGATCACTTCATTGCTGAAGAAACAGGTATAATAGTCTTTATTCGGTTCAACAATTGTTACATTGACAGCCGGATCGGCCCGTTTGATATAATGTGCAGCGGTTGCACCGCCCACACCACCACCAACAATAACCACATTTCCTGCACTTTTACCAGCCAAAAGAATATTGCTGAAACCCATCGTGCTAACTGCTGCAGCACCACCGGTTAATTGAATAAAATTTCTACGTGAAATTCCTGACATTTGTATTTCCCCCTTTATTTCTGGCTGCCGTAGTATTGTATAAGATGAGTCATGCCATCAGGACCTTTATCTTTTTCAAGTTTCTGGACTTTCTTTTTCATTTTCTTGGTCATTTCACGCTTACCGCTCGTGAAGTCATCCATAGTAAAGTGTAGGTATTCCATCCACTGACCTGCCAGGATACCGGCGTCATCTTCAGAGGATCGCCCGCCATCTTCGTGACATTTCTCGCAATATTTTTTGTGCAGTTTTGCTCCGGCTTTGGCTTGTTTGGCATCAAATTCCTGAGCTTGGCGAACCATTTTCTGTTTGGAAAAATACTCCGCCATCAGGTTGATTTCTTCTTCAGAGTAGCCTTTGGCGATACGACTCATAATAGTTGAAGCACGGCCTTCAGCATCCTGATAGTCCAGCATGGTTTCCTTAAAATATTCAGCTGAAGCACCTGCCAGCGAAGGTGTTGCGGGTCCAAAACTGCTGCCATCTATACCATGACAACCAGCACAGGTATTGGCCAGATCAACGGCACTTGCAGAGCCTGCCAGGCTATTGCCTGAAACTGATAACCCCCCGAGTACTATTAAGGTCAGTACTTTTTTATTTAATTTCATAGGTCCTCCTTAGGTGACCATCTTTTATAAACAGTCGATCAAAGATCGATGTTGCTACTTTAAAATGTTTTTAATCATTTTAAAAGAAATTTAGCGGTGTTTGTCAAACTCATGAACTTTCTTCGCATAATCCAGACCGGAAAGTCCGTCATTATCTTTAATGGTGGGATCGGCACCATAGCGGTACAGCATAGTGGCTGCATCAAAGTTTCTTTGCAGATAGGCTTCCATAACGGCTGTACTGCCATCCACATCCTGATGATTGGGATTGGCATCGCTTTTTAATAATAACTCCATAACTTCAAGTTGATTGGCTTCACTGGCCCAGAACAGAGCAGTTGAACCATCCGCACTTTGCGCTTCAATGCTGCAGCCATGGCTGAGCAGTAGTTTTATCGTTTCTATCTGGCCATGAGAAGCTGCAACCATTAATGCACTGCCATCGTCCTTGTTACGAATTTCGGTATTGGCACCGGCTTCCAGTAAGATATTGATTATTCCCCGATGACCTCTCTGGGCTGCCGCCATCAGTGCTGTGTTGCCGTTTTTATCCTGAGTGTTAACATTGGCTCCTGCTGTGATGAGTTTTTTCAGCACTTCAGGATGGTTATAAATAACGGCCATCATCAGTGCATCCCATCCAGAACGGGTTTTGTGCTGGGTTCTGGCACCCTTTTGTAATAATAAATCGGTGAGCTGCAGATAACCACCTTCGGCAGCAAAGGTCAGTGCGGTACAACCGGGTTTGGTCACTGCATCAACATCAGCGCCTTTAGAAATGAGCAGGTTGACCACTTCATCATTGCCTTCCTCAACGGCAAACATCAGGGCAGTCTTACCATAACTGCCATGGGCGTTGACACTGACTGTTTGCGCCAGAAGTGATGCAACTGTTTCCAGGTCACCGACCATGGATGCCTGCATAAGTTCTTTTTCCTGGCTGGTCGGTTCAAACAGTTTGCTTTTAGCAGCAAAAACTGTATTTGTTACAGGCAAGAAGCTCAGAAAGAGAAAAACAAGAGTAGCTGTTGTTACCACTTTATTATCAGGCATCATGAGCAGCCGCATCCTCTTCATCGGGTTCATCCGGCTCTTCATGGGCGATACCTTTGTGGCAATCAATACAGGTCTGACCTTTTAGCTGAGCCCGGGGGTGTTTTTTACGTGCCTGGCGACCTTGTTCTTCGAGCGCCATATTATCATAGTCATGGCAATTGCGGCATTCTCTGGAATCATTGGCACGCATTTTTTTCCAAACGCTTGATGCCATC
>CBDTVA010000476.1:0-2560 GCA_965363935.1 uncultured Gammaproteobacteria bacterium
TACCAGTGAAATTGCGGCTAAAGGGCCGCCCTTAAAAGAATATTATCCGCTACCGGAGTCCCTTACGGTTGCTCCCCTTATTTCTGAAAGCAATGCGGCTCAAAGCAATGTTTCTGAAACGAGAGGCCAGGTAATTTTATTCAAAGGCTGCAGTGGCGATCTGTTTGAACAACAAAATCTCACCGACACTATCCGCTTATTAAATGCTTGCGGTTTTAATGTCCTGCTCCCCAAAAAGCAACACTGCTGCGGTGCTATTAAGTTACGTCATGGTGATATCAGGGGGACGCTCTCCCTGGCTAAAAAAAATATCAGCAGCTTCACCTCCTTGCTGGCAGAAAGCCGGGCTATTGTGTCTATCAGCAATAGCTGCTCCGGGCAGTTAAAAGAATATGACAAACTTGCCACTATGGCCGGCCCAAGAGGGGAACAATTAAAAGCAGCGGGTGCGCAGACAGTTGCAAATAATACCTTTGATGTTATTGCCTTTTTACACCAGGCACTAAGCACCAGCAAGGTCAAATTTGCACCTTTGAATCAGGAAATCGCCGTTCATACACCCTGCAGTTTAAAAAATGTACTTAGAGAAGAGCAGCTATTATTTGAATTATTAACACAAATACCCGGCATCAGACTGAAAAAACTCAATGACCGGTTCTGTTGTGGCGCTGCAGGCAGTTATATGCTGCAATATCCCGAGGTGGCAAATCGCCTGCTTGATGATAAAATAGCAGATATTATGCAGCAAAATTGTGCCCTTATTGTGTCCTCTAATATCGGTTGTAGCCTGCATTTTAAGCAGGGCCTTAAAAAACAGGAGCAGCAGGCGCAAAAGATGGAAGTGATACACCCCGTCCGCTTGCTGGCACGTCAGTTAATTGAACAGCCCTGAGCCCATAAACAGCCCTGAGCCTATAAATAGCCCTGAGCCAATAGATAGCCCTAAGCAAATAAAAAGAAGGAGTCCGTTATGTCATCAAACTCTTCGTCATTTCAAAAGCGCCAGTTTTCAGCCCTTGATCATTTTCTTTTCAATATTGATACCGGTGTGCGAACGTTTTTTGGTACGCCTGAAGTGACAGAAAGAATAAATCCCGCTGATACACAACCCGAAGGCGATATGAGTGATGCAGAAAAACAACTGGCGGGTCGTCTGATGCGCATCAATCACGCTGGAGAGGTCTCAGCACAGGGCCTATATCAGGGTCAGGCACTTACCGCTAAACTGCCCGAAATTCGTCAGCAGATGGAAAGAGCAGCACAGGAAGAAAATGATCACCTGAACTGGTGTGAAAACCGCTGCAAGGAACTGGGAACCCATACCAGCTATTTAAGCCCTTTCTGGTATCTGGGCTCGCTAACCATGGGGGCCATAGCTGGAAAAGTAGGTGATAAATGGAGTCTCGGTTTTGTTTCAGAAACAGAGCATCAGGTAGTACATCATCTGGTCAGCCATCTGGCGCAATTATCCCCGGATGATCATAAAAGTCGTGCCATACTGGGGCAAATGAAAGAGGATGAACTGCATCATGCTGTGATTGCCGAAAATGCCGGTGCTGCCAATTTGCCCGCTGCTGTCAAACTGGCCATGAAAATCACCTCCAAGGTCATGACCAGAGGAGCCTATTACTTATAGAGTCCACCTTTAATCCAGATATTTTTTAAAAGCATATACTTTATAGCGTCTATTTATCTTGTAGGTTGGGTTAGGAGCCTAAATAAAAAAATCGACTGAATGCTTTTGCATTTCCAGAACACTGGTATTTTGAATTTCTTGGTAGCTATCCTGGATGTTTTTTTCGTTTTGTTGTGCCTGTGAAGCGGCAAATTCAGTTTCCTGGATCCCCTTATCATTAGAGAGTTCAGCATTCTGGCCAGCCGACTTTTCCAGGGCCTGTTGGGAAATGTCCGTGCGTGCCTGTGCTTCCATTTGTGAGGCTTGTGCAGCCACAGAGCGATCCTGGGACGACGGATCCGCTGGCGCTGTTGCCGCACGACGTATTTTTTGAGCTTTTGCCAAAGTTCCCTGCGGATCACCGGAAACCCCGGAGGTATCAATATTAACCTCCCCTCCTACTGCATATCTATTACCATCCGGACCGGTTTCATAACTAAAACTGGCACTGCCCCTGGACAGGTTGCCTGCTGCGGAAAGATGAGCCTGCTCATGCGCTTTGACTTCAGTGTCTCTGCGCTTAAGCTCCTGAACTTGCCGTTGTTCTTCATCAGACAGTACTTCACCAGATGGCGTGCTTGTCTGGTTTGGATCACGCGATCCAGATCCATCCGTTTTATCGGATAGCGTCACTTTATCCGCACTTTCACCTGCTTTTTGTTTAGCAAAGGGAGTTTCATCTTCTTTCTCTACACCCTTTTCTTGCGCGAATAAAGAGTTGGATTGTATAGAATTAGAAGAATTGGCAACTTGCGATAAGTTGCTTGCCTGAATTGCAGTACTAATATCCATAAATATAATTCAGTGTTTTAACCTGAGTTTACCTGTATCTAGAGCTATCAACAGCTAATAGCGTCCAGTGTTTTTGAATCTTTAGCATTCAAC
>CBDTVA010000477.1:0-2556 GCA_965363935.1 uncultured Gammaproteobacteria bacterium
AAAGCAGACATTACTCCAGGCATCAAAGAATTGACCAGCATAATAGCAGAAATGGAACAGCTGGATGCACAGGGCAATGCTCTGATAGAGCTGTTGAGCATTAAAAATCAACTACTAAAACAACGCATGGAAGTGGTGTCTAAAAGACTCTCTCTGGATACTGCTGGAGGCAAGGAATACCAGCAGGCAGAATCGATTTACAAGAAACTGATCGATGGTGTTGCTCAACAGTTAGATCGGGCTTCCAAAGTTCGTCAGAACGTTCAGTCACACATCAAAACTATCAATGCAATCTATCTGCAACAAAAAAGACGCGGTTTAAGAACACGCCACCACTTACCTCACAGTTTTTATGAGTGGCAAGTTCTGCTTGAAGAAGTGAGTACCCTGCCCGCAAAAACCCTCCAGGTTGTTCATAAGACACTCCTGGGACTTTGGACAGAATTTCACCAGGCTACTATTGGCAAGATACTTCTACTGGTTCTTGCGGGACTGCTCTGGTCATCTATTTGTCTATCCCTGGGACGTTTGCCGCGTTTCAAAGAGAATCAGGCTCCAGAGGATTTTTCTCAACGGGTACTCTTTATATCCAGTGACATCCTGTACAGAAACCGTTATAGCCTGCTGCTCGGTGGCCTGATAATTATTTCCGGTTGGCTGATGGGGCAACTCTCACTGGGCTTAGCGGTAATTAGCTCAATATTTGTTATATGGGTTATCGCATGGGTGATCATCGGACTCAGTAAATGGATCCTTAAATCACCTCTTGGATTAAGTGAGAAACAGCCCGGACTGCATCGACTGATTGTTTATTTCACAATTTTTATGTCACTGTCCAGCTTTATCCTGTTATTCGGGCTGCTGGATCTAATTACCCCTACGCTCATGGACTTGATAGAACGAGTGATTATGTTACTTCTGCTGCCGCCAGCCTACTTAACTTTACGTATACGCAAACTATTGATTGAGAAATTCAGTGAGAAAAAAGAACGCAGGTACTGGGTTAGATTACTTGGACTGATTAGCCTTGTCATTCCGGTAGCAATCTTTACCGCGGCTCTGTTCGGAATTGCTGGCTATATTAATCTCGCCTGGGCGCTTGCCTGGCACCTGTCCATTTTTATTGCCGTTATTTCCATCTGGCTGGTGGCTCGTGGTCTGGTGATGGATCTCGCAAAAACAGTCGAAAACAGACTTGTTCAGAATTCGGAACGGTCCGTATTCTGGATAAAAAGTATAGTCGAGCCATTAGAGCTACTGGTGCGTCTTGGCCTGCTTCTTCTGGCCGCATGGGTTATTTACCGTTTTTTTGGGGGCGATCCGGTAATCGGACTTGACTTGAAGGGCTGGCTCAAGCATACGCTTTTCACTTTTGGCGAAACCCCCATTAATGGTCTCAATCTGCTCGGTTCGGTTCTGCTGCTCGCCCTGATTTTTTATCTCGGTCGCTGGACACGGGAAATTACCTTTGGCTGGTTGTACGGAAATATTTTTGATCAAGGCATACGCAACAGTCTGTCTGTTTTTACCCAATATGCCGTGGTTCTGATAGGACTGCTTATTGCACTTAACATACTCGGCATCAATCTGACCAGCCTCACTGTCTTTGCCGGCGCTCTGGGTGTCGGTATTGGTTTTGGCCTGCAAAATATCGCCAATAACTTTGTAAGCGGCCTGATCCTGCTGGCCGAGCGGCCTATACGCACGACTGACTGGGTTACCATTGGAGATAAGGAGGGGGAAGTCGCAGAGATCGGTATGCGTTCGGTTACCGTGACTACCTGGGATAATCAGGACGTCATTATTCCCAATTCCGAACTGACAAGCAGTGCTTTTATCAACTGGACACGCACTGACAATGTCGTACGTACCGTATTGATCATAGGTATCCGCTACCAGGACGATCCACATAAAGCCAAAACTGTTCTTGAAGAAGCGGTGATCATGCAGCCTGAAGTTTCACTTGAACCAAAGCCACAGGTATTCTTGACCGAATTTGCCAACTCCTCGGTGAACTTCAGGGTACAATATTATTTAAACGTAATGGAATTCAGCCGTCTGCAGGTGAAATCCAAAGTTATGTTTGCCATCTGGGATGCATTGAAAGAAGCTGACATTGGTATTCCATTTCCGCAGCAGGATATTTATATCAAGGAACTGCCTGCTGAGAACTTTAAATTCTTTCCGAATATTAAGCAAACGTGATGCTGCTAAAATTTCAAAAGAATTTTTCTCTTGGAGGCACTCAGCAAGCATATTGAGACTGTGTACCAGGTAGAGGGCTTTTTAAACATTATAAAACAAAAATACCACGTTAGTATTTATTCAGGCTGCCGGATCAATAAATAATACTTGACCCGGACAAACAAAAACCATTCTTACAACAGAAACAGACTTGCTAAGCCGAGAAAGCTCAAAAACCCTATAATGTCAGTAACTGTAGTCAGGACGACTGCTCCTGATAACGCCGGATCGATTCCTAAACGCTTCAGAATCAGCGGGATAAATATACCCGATAAGGCTGCTGCAAGCAGATTAAGCATCATCGCCGTGGCA
>CBDTVA010000478.1:0-2556 GCA_965363935.1 uncultured Gammaproteobacteria bacterium
CCCGGCAGCATGACTTCTACAGTTTTATTTCTGAATGTTATGTTCTAAATTGTGCAAGCTATACGGATCTGACATTACCAGACACCAGTAAAACGATTGCTGTTAAGGATTTATCCCTGGAAGATTTAGATGCTCTTGGGGTAGAGTACAAATTGCTTTTCGAAAACAGCTGAATGAATCATAGGGGGGAGTAATGCATAACAAAATCTCAAGGTTTTCGAAGGTGATGACAGCCGTGTTGTTTTCGTTGGTGATTCTTGTTGTCTCGCCTACCTCCACAGCAGGCTCAAAAGTCGTTCTTATTGAAGGTATGAACTATACCATTAATGCTTCTATGATGGACAACTTGAATGCCCTGACGGGCAAGAAGGTGATGATTACACTTGATGGAGGAAAGGTTCTGACCGGTATGGTAAAATCAGTGGGTGCTCAACTTGTTCACCTGGAGAAGATCGAACAGAATGAGTTTTTTGATTCACTGATTCGAATTGAGAGCATTCAAGCCATTGAAGCACAATTCAGAATGTATCAGCAATAATAAAAATCAAGGACAAGGGACAGGCAGAGCGTCCACCCCGAACCTGACAGTCACTGAGAAAAAACCGGAGACTGTCAGATCAGATTGCGGCTAGTACAGATTATTATTAATCTGTATCAAGTTTTATTGCAGGTGATATTCACCAGCTGTTTCATTGTAGATGAATGTTTCGCGCCCTTTCATTCTTCCTGATGCTGTAGGGTTGCTACCCATATATTGATTAACGTCCCCAATGCTGGCAACTTCAGTTTGTGTAAAATCACCCGGATTAACATATTGCTCAAACTCAGCACTCCAGACTGAGTTTTGATTATGGTCGTCCCCATAGCTGCGAATGCCCGTCGTTGTGCTTTGTTTATAACTGACATCAGTGTATATATTTGCTGATTCTTCATAAATAAGGCTTGATAAAGTATTGTCAGCCTGTGCTGTACCAGTGATTGCAACTGAAGCTAAAAGAGCAGCTGTGAATAATGATTTTAATGTGTTCATTAAAATGTTTCCTTTGATTGAGTTTTCTTAATGTTATTATTAAGCATGGGTTTAGTTTAAAGGAAACATTTTTTTAATCTGTTCGTAATGATACGTGAAAGACTTCGGCTTATACGTAACCCGGACGAGCTGGATACGTCTCTTATATGAAAATATTTATATGTATAAATGTATTAAATATTTTCATTAAGAGACTAATAAATACCTATTACGGAAAATTGACAAAAAGTATTCTAATTGATCCTGAACCGTTGTGATGTGGCTATCGAATACCTGATACCAGTCACAAACATTTGCCAGTAATGGTAATATTACACATTAATATTGGTAATATTTCATACCGTTTTACCTCATAGCTTTGTTAATATTTCTTTAAAAGAACGTTCCAGAACAGTTATTATTTTGCAGTTATAAACCAGAACATAGCATAGGATTTATATCATGAACAATAGTAAGTCAATAGGTGGCATTTGCCTCTTGTGCTGTTTTTTTTCTGTGGTATTTGCTGAAGATGATTTCAGTAAAATTGAAGAAAATCTATTACTTAACCCACCAGGAGCAGGCAGCGTATCTGATGAAGTCATTATTTACTCCCGAGTCAGAAATAAAACCATTCACCAGGCTATGGATAAGCGGTTTGATGGTATTGAAAATATGATGTTTGTAAACACTATTGTTGAGTCTGAGTCGGGAGTTCTATCCCACGCTGAAGATGAGGAATGTGATTAGCTACTGAGTTAATTTTGTTTAGCACGTACTCAAATAAAGGTTTGAATTTTCTTAGGAATTAACATGATCTCCACTACAGATACTCTTGATCTGACACTCTGGCAGGAAGTTTTAGATGCACTGCCCAATCCAGTCACGTTAAATAAAAAAATGATCGGAGATGATGGCATCGTTTATAATGCCACACTTTTTGTCAATAAAGCCTTTCGCGACATCATCGGTTACTCGAAAGAAGAAATTCCAACAGACAGAGAATGGCTTAAGCAAGCCTATCCTGAACAGGCGTATCAGAAATTTGTTGTCGAAAAATGTTTTAACATGGTTGAAAACGAGCATGATTTAGGGCTCAAATCACCAGGCTTTCCTACTAAAGTTTTTTGCAAGGATGGTATAGAACGATGGTTTCAGGTGAGTAGTAATGCTGACGCTCTAATATCAGAGAAATACCAGACAGTTGTGTTTACAGAGGTACAAACCCCGGAAAATACAATTTTGCAACTGCAGGCTGTCACACAGTTGCTCAAAAACAAAAATTCAGCGCTTCAAGAGAGTGAAGCAAAGCTGGCTAATCAGTACAAATTACTGCAAAAGATTGTAGATACGGTTCCAACAAGAATTTTTTGGAAAGATCAGAATGGTGCATATCTTGGTGCCAATAATCTATTTTTGCATGACGCACAATTGTCATCTCAGGATCAAATTTTAGGCAAAACTGATTTTGAGCTACCGTGGGGTAAAACAGAAGCTGCTGCCTATAGAAAAGACGATCTTGTCGTTATGGAAAGCGGCCAGGAAAA
>CBDTVA010000479.1:0-2549 GCA_965363935.1 uncultured Gammaproteobacteria bacterium
ATAGAAGGTGCCTGCAGACATTTTGTTAAAGATCGTATGGAGCGAGCCGGAATGCGTTGGACCATAAAAGGCGCTCAGGCCCTGTTAGATATTCGCTCTGTTCATCTCAATGAGCACTGGGATGAATTTACAAAATTTCGTATTAATAAAATCAATTCAGAATTATATCCTGAGCAGAAAATAGTAGCGAACTTTGAGTGGAAAATTGTGGCTTAAATGGGCGCGGGCGCTCGATCACGCCCACCTACATTACATAATTATCTTGCAATCATTGCCTGACGGCCACTAGTATATAACCACCTAATAGTTTCGTATTCAAAGGGAGAGCCGGTTTGATAATACTGGAACGGAGTATTGGCTCTGGTATCAACACCATTCATAATATAATAAAAGTACAACCACCCTTCATTGCCATTCATACCTAACTCATTGAGGTACCAGTCAGCAATAGCAATATCAACTGCAATTCCCGTTGTATCACGTAAATTAGAAGGACCAAGAAATGGTAAAACGATATAAGGCCCGTCACTGACCCCCCAATAACCTAAAGTTTGACCAAAATCCTCTTTAATTTCAGGAAAACCCATCTGTGTGGCAATATCAAAAATACCGGCAATACCCATAGTCGTGTTAGAAATAAAACGCATACCATTATTAACGGTTTCATGCCCATTTAATTGCAAGGCTGAATTTATCGTATGGGTAATACTGCTCAAGTTATTAAAAAAGTTATGCACGCCCTGACGCAGAAAGATGGGGATATATTCTTGATAAACATTAACCACAGGCATCAAGACATATCTATCCAGTTCAGCATTAAAAATATACAGGTTACGATTCATACCTTCCCAGGGGTCATAAACATCGATTGTATATTCAACATCACTCTTTACGATTAAATCAACTTTATGGACAGTAGGTTCATCATTAACTGCTTCCTGTGGTTGTATGGCACTACAAGCAGGCAACAATACAACTGCACTTAATAGCAAAAAGACCTGGCTATAGGATTTAAAACCCGATTTTAAAGTATTCATATTTAACATTTACTTCTTACTCCCGGAGAAAAAATCAACCATGTATGCGACATTATCTTTATATTCCATATTGCCGCAATGTCCTCCGAAGGGATAAACTTTCGCTCTGCCAGGAAATAAACTTTTTATGGTATCAATTTCACCTTCCATCAGAATGGGATCGTTATGATTGTGCATTAAACCAATTTTATCAGAATTTTGAAGATAATCCTGAATAGATAATAAGCTGGATTCTGCTATGATTGTTTCTTTACTTTTACCATTAGCTTTTGTGTAATATGGGAGATAAACTTCTTCAACGTAATCTGTAAAACCCAGTCGACGAGAAGCCTTGGAATATTCAGTCAGTGAGGTTGTTGTGCCAAGCACGGTATTTTTAGGCACCAGATATCCCAGTTTATTTTGTACATCACTGGTGAAGATCATATCTGAGGAAGACATGCGAAATGCTATACCAATCAACGCCTGCATTCTTTCATCACTTGGATTTTTATCACGATAGGCTTCATAGAAAAATTCTACACCGGTCATATCAAGTTTCTGGTGATCTCTATGGTACGCAGTTACATTAGACATAAAATCTTTAAAAAAGGCATTAAAGTTATCCACACCACCCGGAATATTAGCAGTCAGCATGTTGTCCAATAGTTTAACTGAATGCATCAGGTTCAATGGCGGGTTAATCATCAGAACCTTATTAAAACCAATAACCTTTTCCTGATCATCAATTTGTGAAACAAAAGCGGCCTGCGATGCGCCAAGACTATAGCCAATTAAATTGTAATCAGAAACTTCTAATTCAGAATGTTTGTTTAAAATCTGTTGCATCACTTTATAAAGGTCAACAGAATCTTCTTGTAAATTACCCGGAATAGCAGTTGTAGAAGCATTAACCATGAAATTTGAAAAAGTAGGTGAACTCAAAGTAATAACATGAAAGCCCGCATGATAAAAAGCTCTTTGGAAGAGTTTCATTTTCTCAGATCTAAAACTTGCTCCGGTTCCAGCAATGGCAATAACCATCGGGGCTTTTTTATTCTGAGCTGAAATGGCATAATCCATGCCTCGTCTGTGGTACCAGAACACATCAGGAATGGTGCGAGAATCCATAGTATGAAGTGTATATTCTTTAGAAGGGATTCGTTGAAAATCAGGCAGTTCAGCCTTAAATTCTTTTGGTGTCCCGAGGATAGTAGCGGCATATGGGTTTTCCAGAGGATAAGCATAGTTTGCAGTGTTTGCTGGTAATATTTCTCATACTTTGCCGCATCATGAAATCTAAAATCAGCTGAAAGATCGATCACTTTTTTTCCCCGACTGATAAGTTCGGGTATAAATTCCATCGGAAGTTTATGCGGAAGTGCCGTAAAGATAAGATCTGCCTTATCGCAAATATGATCAGCATCATACTCTTCACATACCAGGTCAACACTGCCCATCATTGAAGGATATATGCCGTCGAACCTCTCACCTCTGTATTTCCTAGAAGTGAGAACGGTAATCTTTACAGCT
>CBDTVA010000480.1:0-2538 GCA_965363935.1 uncultured Gammaproteobacteria bacterium
AAGTTATCAATAACAAAGTCATCACCATTCAGGCTAATCATTTCCTGCCTTGCCCTGAGCCTTATTCTAAGCGCATGTTCATCGGTCAGTTCCCTGGTCGGTGGTCGATACAAATATGATCATGCCCAAAATTTTAAACGAATGCAAAAATACAATTTTAACACCGTCCCCCCACAACTTGAATCTGATCCGAATTTTCGTTTTATTCGTGATTCCGGTGCAGTCCTGGCGATTGAAAATGCCATGGCCATGAAAAAAATTCGCAAAGAGCGCAATGCTGTGCCGGATTTCTGGATCAATTTTTATTTTACCGGCGAACAGAACATTACGGTAGGCCAGTTAAATAAACTTTATGCCTATAATCTGGGTCTGGCCTGGGATGATAAGTATGGCACCGGTCAGGGCACTGCCAATACCGGGTACAAATTTTCCAGACGCACCCTGATCATTGATCTGATATCCAGAGAGCATAATCGACTGATATGGCGCGGTTCAGCCCCAACCGGAATTACAAGTGATGACAGCGAAAGCAAAAAAAGGGACAGTCTGAACAAATCGGTTGCAGTCATCCTGGATCCATTTCCGCCAGAAAACAACTTTAGCTCTTTAAAACAGGCAGTCCCGGAATAGCAGCCAATCCACTGTAAGAAATAGTTGTGCATTTATTAACAAATTGTATACTATAAGCCTTGTCCATTTGGACTCATAACAGCTTCAACTTTTTGAGGATTAGCACCATGAAAATATTATTTTTTTCCGTTTGCCTTTTAGTTGCGGCAGGTGCCCAGGCTATAGACTATGGGAAACTGTATGAATCAGTTGACAAAGGAAAAGCAGCTGAATCAGTCGACTCTGGAAAAGCGATGGAAGCAGTTGGAACTGATGGCATTGATTATCAGAAAGCCTACGAGGCTGTTGACAAACAAAAAGCAGTGGAATCAGTTGATACGAACAAAGCCAGCGAAGCATTATTGAAATAATAAATTGTTCGCACCCATATAAAAGGCGCCCTTCACGGGCGACTTTCTTATCTGCCAGCACCCAGTTTATGCAATAGTTTCTGGTAATCAGGATTTTGGCGCAGCAAACGTTTGGCTGTATCAATCAGTCTGTCTGCCTGCTCTTTCTCTAAGGAAAAGCTGGTAGGAACCTTATTGAAAAACACCTTTTCCTCTGGTTCTTTAATATCGGTAACATCCAGATCAATAAAGTAAGGTGTAATGGGGTGTTCTGCGGTGGATAAAGTTTCAGCCCATTGCTTAAGTTGCCGCTTAAGCAATGAATTGGTTTCTGTGTTATACAAATGCAGTTGTATATCGGTTACAGCGGTTAATGTATCTCCTATGGAGGGCAAGGTTTTGCTTTTGCCAATATCAGTCTCACTGGTCGTTGATGCATTGACAACGATTACTACTATCTGTTTTGGAGGTATCTGTGTCTTCTGTTTAAAGTTTTTATTATAAATCTTCTTTATTCCACCGGATAGACTGACAGAGTTCAAAATGGCACGCAGTCCCAGATTATCTGTTACACCACCGTCCAGTAGAGAAACATAGGGTGGATTATCTTTATCCAGATAGAAATTCTGCGCCGCCACATTTTCTTTCAGTCGTTGATCGCCATTCTGCTGCGCACTCTTTTCAGCTTGACTCAACCAGGCAGGTTTCTGGTAATGACACGCTTCGTGTTTTTCAATCAATATGGGTGGAAACAATATCGGAACTGCAGAGGATGCAGCCACAGCCCGCGCTATTTTGAATTGAGATAGATCAGAGCACAGAAAATCAAATTGTTGCTGAACAAATATAAACTGACTGCGGGAATTCAAATCAGATGCATTGATAAGTATAAAGGGACCACCCGAGCTTTGCAGATCAGCAAATGTTTTACCGCGAAAAATATGCCTGTCGTAGTAGTCTATAGCGACTTCAGTTCTGCTGGTGTCAGAAAACAGACGATCCAGCAGATTAAAGAAACCGAGCACCAGATTGCCCAATTCACCCTGCACATCCTTATACAGAAAAACATCTTTAAAATCAGTAAAAATCTGATCGCCGAACAAACCATAATAAGCAGAGGTAAAACTGCCACCGGAGACCGAGCTTATCCTGTCCACTTCATCCAGCAGACGAACTTCATGACCATCCACCTGATAATGAGTATCCCTGAGTTCTTCCAGAACGCCATAGGATAATGCTGCAGCACGGGTGCCGCCGCCTGAAAATGCCAGTATCAGAAAGGTATCGCCCATAGAATGCTGTTGATTATAGTTATAAGCAGTATAGCGTTGCGCACCCGCCGGCAGTTGTGATACCGGCTGATTTTCAATCTTGCCTATAGACGTACAGCCTACTGTCAATAAAACAAACAGGATTAACAAGTAATAGGAAACGTTACGTGTTTTCAGTGCTTCTGAGATATTGCTCAACACGTATATTCCTTCAGTTATGACATTCTTCTCTATTTAGAATAGTTAATATACTTTACAACATTTATTTATTACGTAGGTTGGGTCGGAGTCATCGCAGTCCAATCCAG
>CBDTVA010000481.1:0-2533 GCA_965363935.1 uncultured Gammaproteobacteria bacterium
TATTTATCCAAAAATCTCTAAATAAACTAAAGCGAAATACCCCGTCATTCATGTCGGGGATCAGCAGCAATAAATTCTTTTGCTTTTAATGAAAACACCTATTGAAAATAGTACATTAATTCTATAGGATGATGATATGATCATTAGAAAAGCGTACAAATACCGACTCAATACCAACTTTGAGACTGAGCAGAAGATGTCTCAATATGCGGGTAATTGTCGATTTTTGTGGAATAAGGCTTTAGCTTTGAATCTGTATCATCTGGAAACAAACAACCTATGCTCTGGTATCAAGAACTGGACTGGTTTAGCAAGCTTTGGAAAAAAAAAGTGATGAATATGCATTCTGTAAGTCCATCACCCGCCCAGACTTTGCAGCAAACCTTAAAACAATTAGTCTAAAATAACAGATTTTCAATGATGCAGAGCAAAACAACCTGTACAGTTCAGCTTACTTTTCCCGATATTTTTTATGACAGGACTTGCACGCCTGGCCAATCTGACCCAGTTGTTTTTTTGCGCCACCCCGATCTTTGTCCTGTATCAATTGCACCATATCCCGGGTTACTGCGACCAAATCCTGGGCTTTCTGATTAAAATCGTCCTTATTTTCCCAGATTGCTTCTTTGGCATCAGTTTCTCCAAAATCAGAACCTTCAGGAAAAGCACCTGCCACTATTTTAGCCATATCATCCAAAGCTCTGGCATGGGGCAACCACTGATCCGGCTGGCTGATTTTACCACCCGTCAACAGCTTCAGGGATTTATAGTGGTCAGAAATAGACGACATAAGGTATTGCCGATATTTAATCACATGTTCCGCTTCATCTTCCGCCTGTACAGGCAGCGTAAAGAGGACAGAAAGGACGCAGCTTATAATAATTGGATGTTTCATAAATCACCTGGATTGTCTTAAATCGATATAACTTAAATCGATACAAAATAGTCACGAGCCAACTGAAAGTTGACGTTAAAACTGGCAGTATTACATAGAACCTCTGCCAGTTAAATGCTCCAATAGCACAGAACCGATATATCAGTTTTACAGTACATACTAATTGTGTATAATATATACAACCTTAAGCAATTAAGAGCAGCAATTTTAAGTAGTAGCTGAGGGCTTATTATGGATCACCAAAAATTAGCAGAATATCTTGAAATCCTGTGTCAAAGTGGTTGTGATGCCGTGAACGCAACCATTGATGCCATGGAAGAAAATCAAGCCGACTGTATGACCGACAGGCTATCACCTGATGAACGCAGTATGGTATTACAGGAACTAAAATCCATAATGTCTGTTTACAAACAATAATAGCTTTACAGCCTTTTCTATCTGACCTATCTTTACGTAACTTTCTTGCTATAATCTTTGTATTAATAAGAGCTTGTGTTGCAAAGAATAATAACAACTCGAAGGGGATTTGAAGGTCACGTCATGGATATCACCAAATTTCTGCAATTAATGGTCAATGAAGAAGCCTCTGATCTTTTCTTCAGTACCCACGCCAGTGTCACAATGAAATCACAGGGTAAAATACGCCCGATCAGTAAACAGACTCTAACTTCAGAGCAGATAAAGTCCATTCTGGCCAATCTGGTTGATGAAGAAAAGTTACAGGAATTTCATGACACCCTGGAATTAAACTTTGCCATTTCACTAGCAAATGTCGGGCGTTTTCGTGCCAATGCATTTCGCCAGCGTGGTGATATTGCAATGGTCATCAGACATATTAAAACAGACATTCCCAAAGTTTCAGAGATGAACCTGCCCGCCACATTGAACGATCTGGTGGCACATAAAAACGGGCTTATAATGGTGGTTGGTGCAACGGGTTCAGGTAAATCAACCACTCTGGCGGCCATGGTCGGGCACCGGAATTCTCATATTGGTGGTCATATTTTAACCATTGAAGATCCGGTTGAATTCATCCATTCCCATAAAAAAGCCATTGTCAACCAACGTGAAGTAGGACTGGATACCCTCAGTTATTCCAATGCCCTGAAAAATGCCATGCGTGAAGCCCCTGACGTTATTTTAATTGGCGAGGTGCGTGACAGTGAAACCATGGAACATGCCATGGCCTATGCCGATACCGGTCACTTGTGTCTGACCACACTGCACGCCAGTAATGCCATACAGTCTCTGGACAGAATTTTTAACTTTTTTCCAAAAAATGCCCATCGACAGTTATCAGAAGATTTGTCACGTAACCTCAGAGCCATTGTTTCCCAGCGCTTGATTCCCGGTAAGGATGGTACTCTGTACCCGGCAGTGGAAATACTGATTAACACTCCTTATGTCACCGAGATTTTACAACAGGGAAAACTTGAAAAATTACCCGAAGCCATGGAACAGGGGTCTAAATACGGCATGGCCACTTTTGATGAGGTTCTGTACAAAATGTACACGTCCGGCAAGATTGATGTAAAAACCGCACTGGAATACGCAGACTCCTATAATAATCTACAGCTGAAAATCCGCATGAGCGACGGCAGTGCGGGAGACGAAGTCTTTTCCGACATTGAGTTCTAG
>CBDTVA010000482.1:0-2532 GCA_965363935.1 uncultured Gammaproteobacteria bacterium
AGAAAAGCCCGGCCAACCAGCGCCGGATTAAAGACGTTATAACCCAGTCCGCCAAAGATAAATTTTCCCAGCCCGACGGCAATAAAGCCGCCCACGCAGACCATCCATAGGGGTAATCCCGGTGGCAGGGTCATGCCATAAAGCAAACCGGTGACCAATACTGAGCCATCTCTTATCGTGCCGGTCAAAGTCGTTTGCGGTCTGCTGAATTTGTTCAGCAGATATTCAGTGAGTACGCAGGACAAAACGGCAGTAACAAGTAAAAGTAAGGCGCTAATACCAAAAACATAAACACCGAATAAGGCGGCGGGCAGGATAGCATAAATCACATTGCGCATAATGCTCTCTACACTATTAGCACTAAAAATATGCGGTGAGGTGGTGATTTCCAGTGTTTTTTTTAATTGCGCCATTATGCGGCCCTGGTTTTTTGGGATTTGGCGATTCGAAAATATTGTACCAGTGGTATATGAGCCGGACAGACATAGGAACAGGCACCACATTCAAAACAGTCCAGCAGATGGTATTGAGCCACCATTTTGTCGTACACTTCATTTTTAGCCAGCAGACCTAATTGGGAGGGGTTAAGCGACATAGGACAGACATCAACACAATAACCGCAATGGATACAGGGATAGATAAGCTGCGAGCGATGAATTTCACTTTCTGTAAAAGCGATAACACCAGAGCTTCCTTTGGTGATGGGAATATCCAGATTGGGGATGGCCTGTCCCATCATTGGCCCTCCCAGATACACCTGACTAATATTATCGGCAACACCTACTGTATCCAGAACAAAACGCAAAGGTGTGCCGATGGGGATGCGGTAGTTGCCTTTGTTCTTAATGGCCGGTCCGCTAAGGGTAACAACACGCTCCAGAATACCACGACCATGGGGTAGTAAACGGCCGATTTCAGCTGCAGTTGCAACATTGACACCGACGACCTTAACATCGACTGAATGTGCACCGGAAGGTACTTCACGTCCCAGCAATACTTTGATGAGAATTTTTTCTGCACCCTGAGGGTACTTTACTTGCAGTACTTTTATCGAAACCGGTAGTTCTTGAGGCACGGAATCAGTTAATTTTTTTGCCGCGTCCTGTTTGTTATTTTCAATAGCGATAATCGCCCGACGCGCTCCCGTCACCTTTAACAGGTAGCGTATTCCCAGAAAAATATCGTCTACCTGTTCCAGCATAACGCGATGATCGGTGGTCAGATAGGGTTCACATTCCACCCCATTGATGATCAGGGTGTCCACAGACTTGCCTTGCGGTATTTTCAGTTTTACATGGGTGGGAAACGCTGCACCACCCAGCCCGACAATACCATTTTGCTGGATAGCATGAAGAATCTCATCAGGCGTTGCCGAATCAATCAAACAGGGCACACCTTCACTGACTTCCTGGGTCGAACCTGGATAGGGTTTCAGATAAATGCCTGGCACCATACCTTTGACACTGGGAAGCAGAGTGATTTTCCGAATGATCCCGGTGGCCGGAGCATGTACCGGAGAAGAGAGAAAACCATCTGCCCGGGCAAGCAATTGACCACGGATGACCTCCTGTCCCTCTTTAACTATGGGTAGAGCAGCCTTACCGATATGTTGTAAAAGTGGAATCATCATAATCGGTGCAAACTGAAATTGCTCAATAGGCAAACCACTGGTCTCATGCTTCATCTCTTCGGGATAAATACCCTGTTCGAAGGTGTTGCGTTTAGACCAGAACATTAAGTTTATACCTCGTTATACTTTTGGGCTCGTTTAAGCCACTTGTCAATACCTTTTTCGTGACGATTTTTGGGTAAGCCAGGATGAATAATTTGTGCGGTACAGCGTTCCGCGGCTTTCACCAAATCCTGATAAGAGCCGCCCAGAGGATTTTTTATAATGGCTTTTTTATCGTCGTTATAGGCAAAAATATCCGGGTTAATAGTAATGCATTCATCACATGCCGTGCATTCTTCACTATCAATCCAGGGAGCCATATATTCGGATGATAGAGTTTGAACCTCCTGTGGCTGGTCATTTGCTGAAGTGCTTGCAGAAGTGCTTGCAGAATCTGCAGGTGCACTGCTTATGAATTCGGACAACTCCCCTGTTCCACCACCGGCTAAGCGCATAAAGCCAGCAGCCATTTTAGCGATGATATCTTCTCGGATCTTTGTTTCCAGATCCTCTGCAGCAGGCTGTTGTTCTTTTTCGCCCGCCAGAGATTTTAACATCATCCAGAAATGCTGCCGATCTTCACAGGCAGACACCATCATTTTATCTACCAGTAAGCGGCTCAAATGGCGTTTTTTATCAATACTCCAGATAAAGGGAAACAGACCTTCACGTGCTTCATTCTGCAGTTCTAAAAAGCTTGCCAGCTCAATCATATTGTCATGCCAGGTATCGGGTGCTGTCATACGAAAATGTTTGCGAAAACGGTTTTCGCTCATGGCAAAATCGGCAAAGGTCATTGGCAGGCGCAGAGTTTTTTCTTTACTACCCTCCTGATAGTTAAGCGAGTAATTGGGCCAGGC
>CBDTVA010000483.1:0-2532 GCA_965363935.1 uncultured Gammaproteobacteria bacterium
TTAATTGCCCAAAACTCCATTTCCAGATCAGGAAAATCTCCACTCACATGCAGTGCAAAGCCTCCAGAGTTTGCTAATTGAGTCCATGTTTCGGACTGACTATCCAGTTGAAAATAAGTATAACCGGCATGATATGGGATCTGACGCGGGGCAATTGGGAGTACCTGTAATTTAATTCCGGGCAGTTGCAGGTTCACTAAATCGCGAATATGTTCAACCGGACCAATCTTGACCTGTGTTGGAAAGCTACTGCGGATAACGTCGTTAGGGGTACTGGCTTTAACTGCAATAACGAAATGTGCAGTTTTAAGCAGGTTTTTGTCGTTAATCGTGGCCACACTGATACCGTAATTTCTAGCCTGCAGCGGGAGCTGAATGGCATTTTGCTCCAGTACCATACTCAGTGACTGACGAATCCCTGACATGAGTTGTGCAAAAGAGGCAGATAAGTTTTCATGCTCATAGCGCACATTGATTTCAGGTTTTCTTGATGCGACTGTAAACGTGGAGAGTTCACCGTATAACGTGGTTAAATGACAAAATAAGGTCTCTGGATGTAAAACCTCAACTTCCAGAAGGTGTTTGAACAGGGCTTCATTTTTATTGACCAGTTGCAACAGGAGAAAATCAGTGATATCAGAAGTACCCCCTTTCCCTGATGAAGTTATCCTGGCCGCCACTGATTCTGAGCGGTGGCTTAACAAGCTGATCACTTCTTTGTGATATTTAGTAAGATTAACGGAAGCTGAACAGTCCAAACTAGCCGGTATAAAATCATCGTCAAGAATAATGCTTTTATCTGCTCTGGATTCAATGATTTTACACAGGCTCAAAGCAATGTATTGCCCTTTTAATTCGCTGCCGGGAATCAAATTAAAATGTAGACGGCCTATATCAACTCGAGCTATTGAATCAACGCCGACATTATTGTCACGGACATCATATTCTTCAACAAGATAACGTATATAACTGGTATCATTGGCTGGTGAAGTGGATTTTTCAGCTTCTGGAGTGCCATCGGACACAACCGGTAACACAAGAAATACGCTTTCGTTTTTTATTTCCTCAGGAATATCGAGTATGAGAGGTAATTCATTTGTGTTTTTTATAGAAAAAACTGTACCGTCTGGCATAACACCTTCACAATGGTTAATGACGATTTTTCCTAATCCCAGATTCTGTTCGTCGATAGAGAGTCGCGTTATCCCCCAGGCATAACTCTTATAAAAACGGGTTCTTTTTTTGTTCTGTTCCTCCATGTAACGATCGTGTTGCTGAAAGTGCTGGGGTTTGAGAAACATACCTTCTGACCAGATAACTTTGTTATGCAGCACCGTTATTTCTCCTGTTCCAATAAAACACTATCTGCTGTGAGTTTGATATTGAGATAATTATGTTTGCCACGTTCCAGTGGCAGTATCAATCGCCAGTTGGCTTGTTCAATATCCTGATAAGCCACCATAATACCGATAAAATTTGCTTTCTCATTAAAGTCTAATTGTGCTGAAAACTTTTCCGATGGTTGAAAGTCCTTTTCTTCTTTTCTAAGAAAATCTGTTCCAAGTACTGCCTGATCATTATGATACAGAGAAACAAAATCGGCGTTTTCAAAATGTGTAGGAGAAACCAGAGAATAAAGACGCACAACAACAGGAGACGGACGACCACTTTGATCCGGGTTAAGATCGGCACTGGTGTTTACAGTCAAATCAAGTTTGGTTTTTGTAGACAAAAGGTTTTTTGGATCCATGACTTCCCGTATAACTTCTGTTGAGGTACAGGAAACCAGAGAGATTAAGCTTGCTAGTAAAAAAAATATTAATAAATGATGTGTGAGTTTTATCACGGCAATTCCTTTTGATAAAAATTTAATTATTATTACTTTGTCTGGTGTAAAAGAGTAAATTCAGGATCTGGTCTGACGGATATTTTCTATCTGGTGTTCATAGGCGCGGCAAAATTCATTCGCAAACAGGCTTTTAAAAACGTCATCTTCAGCTAATATATCCTGGTATAGATTATTATAAGCATCCCAATAACGTGCTTTTTTATTGCCAAGGCCGATAGCTGCGGTTTTATTTCGTGCGCTTTTACTGGCAATATTTTCCGGGGAAAGTTTATCCAGCATATAAAGCAAAGCCGCTTTCATACCTGCCATAACACCCACCTGATGTTCCTGAAGTTCATGAAAAGATTCCTTAACAGCCTGCTCAGCATCCAGATAGCCTGTCATGGGATTGAGCAGCATATAGTGAACCAGTTGCTCATTATTAATACAAAATTTCAGGGGATTATTTTCCTGTGTCTGTATTGTCGTCATAGACAGTCGAAATTCATTTTTCATATGTGCACGAGCCATCATGGTTTGCATTATTCCAGACATGGAATCCTTTGCAACCAGGGCTATGTTTTTAGCTAATCCAGGTAACTCTTCGCTTGAAATATCATCGGCTTCAATCCCTAGTGTCTTGAGCAATGACTCAATTGCTGCCTGATAATGGGCTGATTTGTCGTTGTTATAGCCTGAGTTAT
>CBDTVA010000484.1:0-2531 GCA_965363935.1 uncultured Gammaproteobacteria bacterium
ATAAGCACCGTATTTGCCCATTTGAAACATTTCAGCCATTTCATTAACTCTTTATATTTTATTCTGATTAACTAAATTCTGCTTTACTGACTCTGCATAATTATGTCTTTAACCCAGCGATTATTCTGCTCAGTGTACAACACTTTATTACGTGCCCTTACTAAGACCACAGTAGCATAATAAAGTTTAAAACCCAGCGCCATTAATAATAACGGGATTAACATGGAGATGTGAATGGATGGTTTGTCCAGCTTGGTCACCGTTGCCCCCTGGTGCAGGGTATTCCACCATTCCACTGAATAGTGGATAATCGGGATATTAATGACGCCAACTATCGCCAGAATAGCACAGGCTCTGGCTGCAGCGCGGGGATCTTCAATAGCCGCTTCCAGAGCCATAAAGCCCAGATAGAGAAACAGCAGGATCAATTCCGAAGTCAGTCGGGCATCCCAGACCCACCAGGCTCCCCACATGGGTTTGCCCCAGATTGAACCGGTTACCAGAGCCAGAAAAGTAAAAGCCGCACCGATGGGAGCACTGCTACTGGCCACCACATCAGCCAATTTGATTTTCCAGATCATGCCAATAGCACCTGCAGAGGCCATGACCATATAGATAAACATGGACATCCAGGCGGCCGGCACATGGATAAAAATTATCCGGTAACTATCGCCCTGCTGGTAATCAACCGGCGCAAAAAATAAACCATCAATACTGCCCACAATAATGAGAATTGCAGCGATCCAGCCAAGCCAGGGGATCAGTTTACCGGAAATTCGATAGAAATGTTTCGGTGAAGCAAAGTGATAAATAAACTTCATCACAGGATTAACAGTTGCTTTTGTCATTCGAGACTAACCCTCAAAGCTGCTGCCGTGGCAATCGGTGCCAGGGTCAAACAAAAAATCATAAATGCGGCCAGAAAATAGAGCTGTCCGCTAATCGACAGTCCCGCCATACTACTCCCCACTGCATTAGAGGAAAATATCAAAACGGGGATATAAAGCGGCAGTACCAGTAACGATAACAGCATTCCACCGCGTTTTAATGCCACTACCAGAGCCATACCAATCGCGCCTATCAGGCTCAGAATCGGGGTACCTAATAACAAGGTGAGCATCAGAGTCATAATGGCATCTGAACTCAAAAACATCACCGTCCCCAGCAAGGGGGAGAAAATAATGATGGGAAACCCGGTGATCAACCAGTGTGCAACAATTTTTGCCAGAACCAGGACGGAAAGCGGATACTCACTCAGCAATATCAATTCCAGAGTACCATCATCAAAGTCAGAACGAAACAGGGAATCCAGTGACAGCATTGAAGCCAACAGTGCTGCCACCCAGATAATACCAGGCCCGATTTCTGCCAGTGTCTGTTTCTCGGGGCTGATGCCTAAAGGAAAGAGAGTGACAACAATAACGAAGAAAAACAATGGGTTAAGTATTTCGCTTTTATGCCTGAAAGCCAGACGTAAATCACGTTTTAACAAACAAAAAAAAGCGTTATACAATCTTGGTATCCTGAGTTAGCATCCTGAATCACTCGCCTCGATGGAAAACATCGATAATCCAGAATTTAGCAAAGCCCTGAGGCAAACTATTAAGTTCCACAGATAGGCTGTTTTATAATGCCATGATAATACACTATAGTATTAAACTGTCCAAGTTGATTTTATTGTTTTTTTAAATTTTCTTTAATAATAACCTTATATTTCATTAGGTTAAATTCTAAATCCGTTAATGACTAAAGGTAGCGTCTAAAATTGTCAGCCTGGTCTTCATTTTTTCAAAATCACTCGACTTTTTCAGACCAATACTTTCCGGGACATCACTAATACCACTGCTGCCTGCATCAATTTTAGCAAGCCTGGGTTTTAACTCTACAACGGATAATGACACAATGTTTTCTGACGGATCATACTGTGCAATACCTAATCGGACTTTAACCAGGTGTTTCGATTTATGAGAATTTTTTGTCACCAAAAATTTAAACGGAGTATCAGTTACCGGAGCTGCGCTCAGTTGATAAGTGCAATTATTAATTTTTTTTATGTAGTGCCGGTTAATAAATTCCACAGGGTACTTTTGCAGCTTTTCCTGACAGACAACCTGTTCAATCGATGAATCCAGTTTAACATTAAACGTTGAGCCGGGTCCTTTGAGATGAATCTTCAACTCACGGGTATTATAGCCAGAACTCGAAACACGTATTGTGAATTCGCCCACATTTAATTTCATGCCTTTTTTGTAAGGTTTTTTTAGACCGACAATTTTGATATTGGCATTTTCAGGCTCGGTATTAATGATAAGCCGCTCTTTTTTTGTCATCTTAGAAAAAAAATGACCGGCATCAGCCAATGAATCAGCCACCATGACTTCAATGTTTTCGTAGAAACGTTCAGCAGAGGGGCTTTGTTCCAGGTAATACCCCTGAGAAAATTTATCTAGTTGCCGGGCAGATAATATAGGGTATTTTTTATCCAGATTTGTCGTGCTGGGACAACGACTGAATTCAATACAGGGGATTGT
>CBDTVA010000485.1:0-2526 GCA_965363935.1 uncultured Gammaproteobacteria bacterium
ACTCAGCCACCAGTTCAGGAGTCGCCATTAAACAGGCACCAAAGCGACCGGATTGTACCCGGTCACTGGGACAGCCTACATTGAGATTAACTTCCGAATAACCATAATCCTGTGCCAGCTTGCAACACCTGGCAAGTTCTGCAGGATCACTTCCGCCCAGTTGCAGGCTAAGGGGCTGCTCTGCCTGGTGAAAACCCAGAAAGCGTTCCGTATTATTACCGTATAGAATGGCTCCAGTAGTCACCATCTCAGTGTATAGCCAGATATTTTTTGACACCAGGCGCAATAAATAACGAAAGTGTCTGTCTGTCCAGTCCAGCATGGGCGCAAGACTCACTTTACGGGGGTTTGTTTCAGACATAGAAAAAAAACCTTTATAAATTCAATATACCGATTGAAAAACGTAACCATATAATATTATACTTTGGCGACACTCAATCCCAAAATCAGCATAGAAGTCTGGTGTGGATTTTAGGCTATTCTTTGCCTATAAACAAAATAATACAGGAATTAAAGCACATGACAGGCTCTACTCATTCACCCATTAGATCCTCGCATTCAAATACTGCATTATTCAGCTGTTATTTATCTCATTGGCCAAGCGTATTTCCCGCTGTCCTGTTTTTTCTTTTAGCCAGTCTGCTTTTTATCAGTCTATTAGCTTCAGAATCCGCCCTGGCCAGCAAAGCCGATACTGAAGCTGATAAAAGTGATCCTTATAAAAAACAACGCACCATTTTTCTAAAAGCAGAAAAAGCACTAAAAAAGAAACACTATAATAGTTATAAAAAATACTATGCCAGTCTGGATGGTTACCCCTTGCAACCTTACCTGAAATACAGGGAATACCGTAACAAACTGTCATCGCTAACCGAGTCACAGGTAAAAAAATTTTTTAAAGATTATCACGATACACCTTATGAAGAGCGGTTGCGAATTGCCTGGCTGGCTCACCTGGCAAAGCAAGAACAGTGGCGGCAATACCTCAATGCCTACACCCCCCAAAAATCAACCAACCGCCAATGCCATTATTTACATGCTCTGATAAAAACTGAGCAAAAGACTAAAGCTTTTGAACAGCTTCCTGAACTCTGGCTGGTAGGCAATTCCCAACCGAGCAGTTGTGATCCGGTGTTTAATGCCTTTAAAAAAGCAGGCAAAATGACCCCTGAATTACTCTGGGCGCGAATTAAGCTGGCAATGCAAAAAGGCCGCACCAGTCTGGCAAGCTATCTTGCCCGTTCGCTAAAGAAAAAAGACCAGCAATGGGTTGCCGAATGGGTGCGCATTTACCGAAAGCCAGCGCTGGTATTAACAAGCAATCTGCTGAAACAGGAACACCCGGTAAAAAACACCATTCTGACCCAGTCCGTTGAGCGTATGGTGCGTAACCAGCCGGATGCTGCAATTACTTTATTATCCAGCCTGGAAAAAAACAATCATTTTTCTCAGCAGGAACAGGATAAAATGTACCGGGCTATAGGCATGAAGTTAGCCTATCGACATGAACCCGGTGCCTGGCAATGGCTGGATAAAATCAGCGACCAGAACAGTGATGAAACCGTGCAGCAGTGGCGAGTTCGAAGCGCTATTCGTGAAGACAACTGGGATGCGGTTGCAAACGCCATTGTGCATCGCCTGCCGGAAGAACAACAATCAGACTTTCGCTGGCAATACTGGCTGGCTTCTGCTAAAGAGCAACAAGGCAATGAGATTGATTCACGTAAAGACTTTTACCAACTTGCTCGCAACAGAAGCTATTTCGGCTTTCTGGCTGCAGATAAAATGCTTATGCCCTACGAGCTTCAGAACACCCCTTTAACGCCAGACAAAACAACATTTGAAAAAATAGCCAGGCACCCTGGAATTTTGCGTGCCAGAGAATTTTACCTGCTAGGAGAAAAAACAGAGGCACGCAGAGAATGGCATTTCGCCACTCGTATACAGATGAATAATGATGAGCGGGCCATTGCCGCCAAGGTTGCTCAACGGTGGGGCTGGCACAATAAGGCAATTCTTACCATGGCGCACACCGATCAACGGGATGACATTGATTTACGTTTTCCGGTGTTGCAGAAAGAACGTGTCACCAAACATTCCAAAGAACAGCAACTGAAACCCGCCTTTACCATGGCCGTCATCCGTCGCGAGAGTGCATTTGCAACGGATGCACGATCCAGAGTCGGGGCATTGGGTCTGATGCAAATTATGCCTGCAACAGGCAAGGTGATTGCACGAAAATTAAATGTCAAACTGGCCAGTAAAAATCAGTTATTAAGTCCTGAAACCAATGTGCAGTTTGGTACCAAATATTTAAACATGATGCTGGAGAAGTTTTACAAACATCCGGCCTTAGCCAGTGCGGCTTACAATGCGGGTGGTCACCGGGTACAAAACTGGTTACCTGACGACAAGGATATGAGAGCCGACCAGTGGATAGAAACTATTCCATTTAAGGAGACCCGGGAATACGTCAGCAGTATTCTGGCCTATACAGCAATCTATGAGCAGCAACTGGATTTACCG
>CBDTVA010000486.1:0-2520 GCA_965363935.1 uncultured Gammaproteobacteria bacterium
TGGAATCAAAGGGTAACCGGCTCGCAGCAGGCCACGGGTGAAAACGCCGGACATTTCACCAATGCCAATGACAATAATGGCTTTTTTTGTGATAAATGAATTCATGGGTAAAAGATTCTTCTGTACTTTTTAATTAGCTCAGGGCTGTTTATTAGCTCAGGGCTGTTTATTAGCTCAGGGCTGTTACATCAGCTCCAAGCCGTAAAAGAACAGAAATGTTAACAGATTTTGTTACTCAGGTGTTAGAAGTCGCCATAAGATGTTGCACAATTTTTTCCACCAGTTCATTGGGCACAAATTTGGTCAGAACATCATCAGCTCCACTGGCAATAGCTTTTTGCGTATTCATGGTACCATTAAGTGAGGTGTGCATTAAGACATGAACATTCTTGAATTTACTCAATTGGCGTAATTCATTGACAAAGGTATAACCATCCATTTCCGGCATTTCAATATCAGAAATAATCATGACAATGGGTTCCATGGTATGAGGATCGCCATTTTGATAGTCTTTGAGTATTTGCAGGGCGACCTTTCCGTCCTGGGCTGAAATGTGCTGTAAGCCAAGTTTTTCCAGAGAAGAAATGGTTTGTTTCAAGGCCATGCTGGAATCATCGACAATCATAATCAGTTTTCCATACATTGCTTCCAATTGTGAAGGTGAAATGTCCAGGTCCTCGGTATGGGATGCCTCTATCCCCAGTACTTCACCGAGTACTTTCTCAATATCAATTAACTGGATCAACTCATCTTCTATCAGTGTGACGCCGGTGGTGTAATTACCAGCACCAGAACCCCGGGCTGGTGGCGAAATATCTTTCCAGTCACATAATACAATTTTGTCCACAGCACTGATCCACAGACCCTGTTGGGTACGATTAATTTCAGTAGTAATCACCGAGCCCTGAGTGATCTGATCCTCGGTTAATATTCTCTGGGTTGATCTGACGGCCTTTGCCAGATCGATGATGGGCAGGGTTTGCCCCCGCATTTCAGATACGCCCAATATATCGGGATTGCTTGATGGCATTTGGTGTAATGGCGGGCAGGGGATCACTTCTTTGACTTTCAGGACATTAATGCCAAAACGCCGCTTTCCTCCCAGATAAAAAAGCAGTAATTCCAGCCGGTTAGAATTAGTAACGTTGCCCACGGTTTAATACTCCACAAGTCATTCAAATGATTTACAGATGTTTCGTAGAACTGCTACTGAAACATTGTGCATTAATTAGTATAGCGACAAAAAACAAAAAAACTTTATTTTTCAGACTGTGAGTTTTCGGGCTCTTTGACAGGAAACAATTCATTTAGAAAAACAGATTTTCCGTCCCCCATAACGATACGGCAGTGATGACGAGTCAATTCTCTGGGTTCCCTGACTCCGCAGGAATGGGCAATCACTCCCACTTCATGGAGAATATTTTCCACATAATGTTTTACCCGAATGGCTTTAACATTGGGATTCAGTCCCTGTTGCAGACGTGGTACATGGGTTGTTATGCCCGTCGGACAGGTATTTTTGTTGCAGTGCATGGCCTGAATACAACCCAGGGCAAACATAAAACCGCGTGCTGATACAATAAAGTCGGCACCAACGCATAAAGCCCAGGCAATATCTGTTGGATTTATTAATTTACCTGAAGTAATCACCCGAATTCGATCTTTCAATCTGTGCTCAATGAGTTTATTCACTACAATCGGAAGACTTTCCCGTATGCTGAGTCCCATGTGATCCATCAGGCTGACAGGGGCCGCGCCGGTACCGCCATCGGCACTGTCAATGGTAATAAAATCAGGTGCGCTTGCCAGACCTCTGACATGAATTTCAGAAAATAAATCGTCCAGCCAGCCATAGCTGCCAATAACTGTTTTAAATCCAACCGGTTTACCGGTTACTTTGCGGATGTGTCCAATCATATCGAGTAAATCAGCAATGCAATTAATGTCTTCATGACGATTAGGGCTGATAGAATCTTTACCGGCCGGGATCCCGCGGATTTCGGCAATTTCCTCGGTAACTTTGGCTGCGGGTAAGATGCCGCCTTTACCGGGTTTGGCGCCCTGGCTCAGCTTGATTTCAAACATTTTTACCTGTTCATGGGCAGCTATCAGGCGTAATTTTTCATCACTGAAATTACCCGCCTTGTCTCGCACACCATATTTGGCAGTACCGATTTGAAACACCAGATCACAATGACCATCAAGGTGATAGGATGATAAACCGCCTTCACCGGTATTCATCCAGCAGCCGCACATTTTGGCTCCATGGGACAGAGCCAGAACCGCAGGTCTGGACAAAGCGCCATAGGACATTCCGGAGATATTGAATATGGATTTGGCTAGGTAGGGATGTTCGCATCCTTCGCCTATCAGTATAGGTTTGATCCCCGTTGCATCTTTTCCCAGTGTTGGAAACGGACAATTAACAAACACAATCGAGCCTTTGCTCACTATGTCATGGGTAGAGCCAAATGCAGTGGTGGTATCAATATTCTTGGCTGCCCGATAGACCCAGGAGCG
>CBDTVA010000487.1:0-2501 GCA_965363935.1 uncultured Gammaproteobacteria bacterium
ATGAAACACTAAGCGACAGTTATCACGGCCTTTAGGACACAGCCAGGCAGTCATAACGAAACCGCGACTCACTAATCCACAACTGGCCATCTGGGCTAAAATTTCCATAATTCGCTGCGGTGTCAGGAGTTTTTTTTGCTGTTGATCTTTTACATTGGCAACTACTGTGTCAAGAATATCATCTGCATTTATGCCCTCATCAGCTTTGGCATTCATCAGAGCCTGAAGAATTTGTAACCATTGCTGCCTGGCTGTATTCGATAGTTGCAACGGTTCCAGTTTCTGATCAGCTTCCTGTAAATTGGCAAACAGAGGTTTGCCTTGAAATACCGAATTAACATTATCTTCACGTTGCAAAAACCCTTCCCGCTCAAGCCAGGCAATTGCCGTTTTTACCTTGGTATCTGCCATGACATCATCTACAGAAATATCAGTATTCATCAGCTCAGTGCGTAATAATTCTTTACTGGTGGCAACCACCCGACCTTGTGTATCCTTAGCTCGCAGACGAATTTCTTTAAGAATTTCAGCAATATCTTTTATACGTATTTCAGAAAGCCTGGTCAGTTTAAACTGCTTCTCAATGTCTTGCTGATCAAACAACAAAATACATTTTGCGCTTTCCCGATCACGACCCGCGCGTCCGGCTTCCTGTAAATAATTTTCTAATGAACCGGGTATGTCGAAATGGATCACCAAACGCACATCGTCTTTATCAATGCCCATACCAAACGCATTGGTTGCACAAATGACACGATAATTTCCCGCAATAAAGTCTTCAAGGATCCTGCGCTTTGAGCTGCTGTCCAGACCGGCATGAAAATAGCTTACCGGAAGATCCTGTGCTGATTGCAAATCTCCGGCCAATTGCTCAACATTTTTTTTGGTGGCGCAAAATATGACACAACTTCCCGGCTGATCATTAGAAAAATAGGTTTCTAACAGTTGAAGAACTTGTGCCACTTTACTGTGAGCGGTTGTTTCTACAACTTCGTATATGAGATTATCACGTTCTACTCCACCTTCAAACCGGAGCAGGTCAATATTGAGCGTTTGTTTAAAATGCTCACAAATATCTTCAATAACATCCATTTTCGCGGTAGCGGTATAACAAAACACTGGCGGCGGTAATTCATTTTGCTGCTCTGTAATCCTGGCGATAACTTTAGCGCAATAAAGATAATCAGGACGAAAATCATGACCCCATTTTGACAAACAATGCGCTTCATCAAACACCCAGGCACCTATCTGACGAGAAATAATCACCTTTTTTACTGAACGATTACGTAATTGTTCCGGTGACAGATACAAAATGCTGATATTCCCCATACGCACAGCTTCCAGAACAGCACTTCTCTCAGGCATTGTGAGCATGCCATAGATTGCAGCAACACTTTCAATACCCACTTTGTCTTTCAGATTATCTACCTGATCTTTCATTAAAGCCTGTAATGGCGATATCACAATAGTCAGTGAGGCATTACGGATGTTTCTGACCAGTGCCGGTAGTTGAAAACACAGTGATTTACCGCCACCGGTCGGCAAAATTCCAAGCAATGGATCACCATTAATAGCCGCATTGACCAGATCATTTTGCAAAGGTTTTCCATCAGCTAATAGGCGAAAATCATGCAGTTCAAAAAACCGCTGCAAATAATTACGAGCGTTAAAATTCTCCTCGCAATATTGGCAACTGTTGTCGCCACAGCGGGTTTCTCGCAATTGCCGAATTATAACTTTGACCAGGGGAAATTGTCGCCAGACCCAGGGAGGTAATACAGAATCTCCACCAGCTACCTGCAACCATGCAGCAGCATAAGCCAGACATAGAGATGACACTTTTTTGTTTCGAAAATCCTTTATTAGACTGCGTAGCTGGTTCGGACAGGCTTTATCAACCATACAATTTGCCAGCAAAATTTCAACTTTCCTGTCTCTGTCACTCTTAATCACAGATGCCATAATTTGCGCAAGTCCATGCGTATCCAGCTCGCGGGATTCATTAGTTGAAAACAGGTAATGATAAAGCTCTATTAGATGCGGGTTAACCTGGTATTGTTGCCTGAATGCCTCTAATTGATCTAAAAAAATACCCAGTGCCAGTTTGGCATCCTGCACCGGATTATTATAACTATCGCTGATAATTTTATAGCCTTTTATCAGTCTATGATATGGATTTTTGGGGAACGCCAGTGGAGAAAGGAACAATGTGTCAATAATAGGTAGCCGTTGTAAATGCTGAGCATCATTACTATGTTGCTGTTGCTGCTGTTTGAGCCAGGGCAAATCATGAGCAATTATATTATGCCCTAAAACAAATTTGGCTTTTGCTGCTAAAACATTCAGCTTTTCAGTAGCTAATGAAGTATCGTTGCGTATTTCAAGTTGCTCATTGCCAAGTACAGCACCCAAATGCAGCAAGTGTTTTTGATCTTTAGACAGTTCTAAATCAAAGGATAAAATCTGATCAAAATCCATTCTCGCACCTTAAAATCGCAACA
>CBDTVA010000488.1:0-2499 GCA_965363935.1 uncultured Gammaproteobacteria bacterium
TGTTCTGTTCTGTTCTGTTCTGTTCTGATTGGATTGTCAGTACTTTTCTGGTTATTTCAAAGCAGTTTAATAGGTTATCCGGAATATCTTATATTTATACAAAAAAAGCCCGTTAAGGATGCAATTTAACGGGCAAACGCAGAGAAATATTAACCTGAGATCTGTAGCGGAGCTCTACTGTGGTTTTCAGGTTTAATTATTATTGTTATCTGGGGATATATCAGGCAGCTTTTTCAGGTAATGCATGACGCTCATACAGGAATCTTAAGACTTCACTTCGATAGTGATTGTATTGAGGATCATCTGCTAATTCAATACGGTTGCGTGGTTTATCCAGCTCAATTTCAAGATTTTCACCAATGGTGGCAGCGGGGCCATTGGTCATCATGACAATGCGATCAGACAGAAGAACCGCTTCGTCAACATCGTGCGTGATCATAATAACAGTATTGTCCAGAACACTGGTATTGAATGCAATTGCAGTAGCAAAAGAGAGTAATGATTTTTTAAGAAAGTAGTACTTTTGTATTTTCCATTGTTTAAAATTCTAATTCTTGATTAACTACGGTTGCAAGGAATGTTCAGCAAGAATGGTACCAATAATACTATAATGAGGTTGCTGTAACTTATTTCAGGGCAATCACTTGTCCTTCTGGTATCGCAAATAGCCGCTTTTTGTGCTTAACTATACACAGTAGTCAACGAAGTATATGGATAAAAAATGCATGCACTCCCCCCGGACTGAGCAGGCGCATTCTTCGCCAATTGGAAAAGTAACCGAAGTTCACGGGCCTGTTGTGGTTATTGCCTGTGCACAGCTGCCGCCATTGCATCAGGCACTGCGAACCAGTCTGGATGGGGAAAACTATTTATTTGAAGTTCATCAGCATCTGGATGAACACCATCTTCGAGCCATTACCCTACATTATACTGTTGGACTTTACCGGGGTATGGAGGTCTACGATACAGGCAGCCCGCTTCATGTACCTGTCTCGGTTGATATTCTGGGGCGGCTGCTAAATTTATTCGGCGAACCTCTTGATGGCGGTAAACCGCTGCCTGTAGATGAGTTTCGGAATATTCATGGCAAACCAATTTCGCTTGGCCAGGCCATGCCCGTCAGTCATATTCTGGAAACCGGTATCAAGGTTATCGATTTGCTCTGTCCTTTTATCCGAGGTGGAAAAACCGGATTATTTGGTGGTGCCGGGGTTGGCAAGACGGTGCTGGTAACCGAGTTTATGCATGCGGTGACGGCGCTTCATCATGGTTTATCTGTTTTTGCCGGTGTCGGTGAACGCATTCGTGAGGGCCATGAGCTCTGGCATGAGATGCAAAAAGCCGGTGTCATGCCCCAGACCGTAATGATTTTTGGTCAGATGGACGAATCTCCCGGGGTACGTTTTCGTGTTGGATTATCAGCACTGACTTATGCGGAGTACTTGCGCAATACCTTAAAAAAAGAGGTACTGTTTGTTATGGACAATGTGTTCCGTTTCGTTCAGGCGGGCAGTGAGGTGTCCAGTCTGTTAGGACGCATGCCTGCAACGGTTGGTTATCAGCCGACCCTGGCCACCGAAGTGGCAGAGCTGCAGGATCGTATCATGTCCACCCGTGAGGGTGCCATTACTTCCGTTCAGGCAGTCTATGTACCTGCTGATGATATGACTGACCCTGCAGTAACTACTATTCTGAGCCATCTTGATACCACCGTGATTTTATCACGTGAACAAGCCGGTAAGGGTATCTATCCGGCGGTGGACCCGTTACGCTCAAACAGTAAACTGATGGATCGGCAAACTTTGGGTAAACGTCATTACGCCATAGCAGAAGGAGTCCGTGAGCACCTTGCGCACTATCATGAACTGGAAGACATTATCAGTATGCTGGGGGTGGAGGAATTGTCAGAAAAAGATCGTCTTATCGTGATGCGTGCGCGAAAACTGCAGCACTATCTGACCCAGCCATTCTGGGTTACTGAGGCGCATACCGGGATAAAAGGTGTATCCGTTTCATTACATGAAACGCTGGATGATTGTGAGGCTTTTTTGCTGGGGCATTATGATGAGCTTGATGAGCAGCAATGTTATATGCGCGGGGCTATTAAAGGCAGTCAAATATGAACACCTTTAGCCTGCAATTGCATGATGCCAGAGGCTTTGAGCGTATAGAGCATGTGACCTCTTTTGTTGCTCAGGATGATTCAGGCAGTTTTGGATTGCAGGCACACCATGCACGCTTTATGACATCGCTGATTTTCGGACTCGCCCGTTATTGCCTCAATGACAATAACATCTGGCAATATCTTGCGCTTCCCGGAGGCATTCTGTATTTTGAGAATAATACCCTGTATGTCATTACCCGGCGCTATCTGCGCGATGACAATTTAGAACGGATCAGTTTAGCCTTGCAGGAACGTTTGTTATCTGAAGAGCGAGAATTAAGTACCATGAAAGGCAGTATCCGGCACATGGAAGAGGAATTATTCAAACGCATGTG
>CBDTVA010000489.1:0-2499 GCA_965363935.1 uncultured Gammaproteobacteria bacterium
TTCGTTGGACCAAGCGGTGTGGGAAAGACAGAAACCGGGATAGCATTGGCTGACCTGCTCTATGGTGGTGAACGCTTTATGACCACTATCAATATGTCTGAATTTCAGGAAAAACACACGGTTTCACGTTTAATTGGTTCACCTCCCGGTTATGTCGGCTTTGGCGAAGGTGGCCTTTTAACTGAAGCTATACGACAAAGACCTTATTCTGTTGTTCTTCTGGATGAAGTTGAAAAAGCTGACCCTGAAGTATTAAATCTGTTTTACCAGGTTTTTGATAAAGGTGTACTCAATGATAGCGAAGGCAGGGAAATTGATTTTAAAAATACCACAATTTTATTGACCAGCAATCTGGCATCTGATGAAATAACCCGGCTTTGCGAGCAAGACCAAAGACCGGATTATCAATCCCTTATTGAATCCATACGACCGATCCTGAGCCGACATTTCAAGCCAGCACTATTAGCCCGGATGACTATAGTGCCTTACTACCCGGTTCATGGTGAGATTATGAGGGAATTAACTCAGCTCAAGTTACAACGAGTGGCCGGTCGTTTACACCAGCAACATAAAATTCAACTGGAATATGGCAGTGATGTATTGAATCAGATATCCAGACGTTGTCAGGAAGTTGAGATGGGTGCAAGGAATATTGATCATATTATAAACAACAATATTATCCCGCAAATTTCGACCCATTTACTGCACCATATTAGTGTGGAAAAAGACTATGAAAGTTTGACCATACACGTGAATGAACAGGGATTATTCGACTACGTTTTTGCTTAGGGCAGCCCTTAGTACTTACAAATGAATTTACTCTCAATCTTAAAACTCAAACTGATATCGCAAGTAGTTTTTTAATGGCTGAGTTGCAGATTTCTGAATTTAGAAATAATCATCTAAAATGATAATAGACAGGGAATAGTCATTGATGAATAAGCCCAATGAAGGTATAAAAAACAAACAAACACTGGAAGACTTCATTAATCTTATTAAAGATTTAGCCTGTGAAAGTGATATTAATACTTTATTGGCTACGATTATTAAAGAAAGCATCATCATTACACAGGCACAAGGTGGAAAAATATATCTCCCGGATATTACTAAAAAATATTTTGATTTAAAACATATCTGCCTTGCTTTTGAAAATGAGTCAGACAATTATGAAGGTAATAAAAAATTTGACTTTGAAGAAATAATATACCACTCAAATAATCAGCCCGGACAATTACAGGTTAGCAGAGTGGGTTTGCAAAATAAGGGCATGATAAATAGTACTAATTATTTAATCTATTCAGCCATTACCGGAAAATTGCTGGAATTAAATAAACAAGATAATTTTTCGTCCTATCAGGTTGATCAAATACTGCAATATGATACAGCCTTCTCATGTCAGACCCGTTCAGTTCTTGTTATGCCGCTTTGTGATCATGAAGGCATTACTATTGGTTTATTGGAGTTATACAATTATTGCTCTGAATATGACCAGAAACTGCTTAATGAATTTACCTCTTTATCGGCTGTTCTTATAAATAATACCAATCTTGTGACTCACAATAAATATTTAATTAGTCTGCTGGATGAAAATAATCGCGCCCTGGAAGATGAGAATAATCGTCTAAAAAAATCCATAGAGAAAGAACAGGACTATGCCATTATTGGTAAAAGTCCTGCTATGAAGGCTGTTTTTTCATTGCTTGATAAAGTTGCTGATTCCAATGTAACAGTATTGCTCAGAGGTGAGACTGGTACTGGCAAAGAAGTATTTGCTCATGCTATTCACAATACCAGTCTCAGGAAAAGCCAACCACTTGTCTGTCAAAATTGTGCAGCCCTGCCGGAAGATTTACTGGAAAGCGAATTATTTGGCCATAAAAAAGGGGCTTTTACCGGGGCGCATCAGGACAAAGCCGGATTATTTGATCAAGCCAATGGCGGTGCTTTGTTTCTTGATGAAATAGGGGATATGCCCATTAATCTCCAGGCGAAGGTATTGCGTGTTATCCAGGAACAGGAGGTCAGACCACTGGGTGCTAATAATAGTCACAAGGTGAATGTGCGTCTGATTGCTGCCACCAACTGTGATTTAGAAGAAAAAATTGTCAAAGGTGAGTTCCGTCAGGATTTGTTCTATAGACTGAATGTTTTTCCTGTGACTTTACCTAAGTTGTGTGAACGAGAAAATGATGTGCTCCTGCTGATCAATTATTTTTTAGATTATTATTGTGAAATTTATCAGCGAACTATAAAAACCATTGCGCCCAATGTTATCGATATTTTAACGCGTTATCCGTATCCGGGAAATGTTCGTGAATTACAAAATATTATGGAACGTGCAGTTTTGCTCTGTAATGATCAGGGTATCTTATTAACAGAGCACCTGCCAGTCGAAGTGGTTAATCGGGTAAGCAGCCATAATAATGAGCAACCCCGAAAAGAAAATAATATTTGCAAATTTCCACTAAAATCTCTGAAAAGTGTTGTTCAGACTTATGA
>CBDTVA010000490.1:0-2493 GCA_965363935.1 uncultured Gammaproteobacteria bacterium
GTAGAGTAAAATCAGTAGTGATAGCGAAGTTGTGCTATAAGAAGAGAATCAGATTCAATTTTATAAATCATTCGGTGTTCGTCATTAATACGACGAGACCAATAACCAGATAAAGCATGTTTGAGAGGTTCAGGTTTACCTATCCCCTCAAAAGGAGAACGTTGGACATTTTTTATAAGGGTATTAATTCTATTTATCATTTTTTTATCAGTTTTTTGCCAGTAAAGGTAATCATTCCAGGCATTATCAGAAAAAATGAGATTCATTCTATTAATTCCCTTTGTGAACCATTTCCATTTTCTAATTGTGCAATAGAATCAATAAGTCTTTTCATGTTTTTTGGACTTCTAAGAAGATAAGCTGTTTCTTCTAAAGCTTCATAGTCTTCAAGGGACAACATAACAATAGATCGCTCTTTTTTTCTTGTAACAATAACTGGCTCATGGTCATCGCAGATACTTTCCATTGTTTTTGCCAGATTTGACCGAACTGCAGTATAACTGATTGCTTTCATAATTATTAACCTATTTAGTACATGTACTTTATATTGTACGTCATGTAAAAATACATAACAAGAGTCTGCAATCTTTCCTTAATAACCACATCGCCTACAGTCTGGTACGTTCTCAGTGGGAAGCTAAAAATCGTTGAGAAAATAAAATCCGGACCAGTTAGTTAGTTAGTGGCCCGAGTCTGAAGGCTCAGTTTCAGGCAATTTGTGCAACCACCAGATCCTGACACTGGCATCATCACTGGTGGTAGCCAGAAACTTCTGATGTCTGGATACGGTGACATCCACTCCACATAAATCATGTGATTGAAAGCGCTGTTTTACAGCACCTGTCTGTGGATCCAGAAACAATACAGCGCTGTCAGTCTGGCGACTGATGGTTGCCAGTGTTGAATCATTATCAAGCAGCTGCATATTGCGGATAATGCCTCGGTGCTCCGTATCCAGTACCTGTAGTTTATTCTCATTAAGTGTCCATCGATACAGGTTAAACCATCCGCCGCCAAGCAATATCCGGCCGTTTTCGGCGAAGCTAAGCGATCGGACGGCACTGAAGGGGGAAGGAAGCTTGCTTGATGGTGCTGACCCGGGCCAAAGCATGACGTCGCCACCCGATCCGGAAGACGCTATTATATCGTCATGAAAAGCGATAGCTTTGACCGGGCTGTTATGTTGTTTTCGCTGTTTTAATGGTGATAATGTAGTTAATCGCCATATTCGTATCATTCCATTAATATGTCCCGAAATAATGAGATCTCGCAGTTCGTCAATTTCCGTAGTGTGAATGGTATGTAATGTATTGATTTGTTTTACTAATTTACCTGTGCTTGTTGACCAGATTTTAATAAATCCGTCATAACCTGAAGAAATAAGCAATTTATCATTGCCTGTAAAATGCAGGCTGGTTACTTCCCCCTTGTGTGCCTTCCAGGCAGCGTGTTTTGTGCCATCAGGCATTTTCCATAAACGAATATAGCCGGACCAGCCTCCGGAAGCTAAAATTGTTTCACTATTATTAAAATCAATGACGCTGCCGCCGCCATGGGCATCTGCAATAATGACATCTGCAGGAATAAAGGGCGCTGATGTTTGACAGGAAAGCAGACTAAAGGCAATACAACAGATTGCTGTAATTCTCCATAACATGAATAAAATTCTCTGAATAAACCTTTGTTTAAACCTTTTTTTAAGCAAGGTTACGGGATAAAAAGCTCAATACCGGGACTGATTTTTTATACAATCTATTAAAAAATAATGAATTCTTATAAAAAATTAGCCGAAGCAGTTATAATATTAATAAAAAACTGTTATTAATACTAATTGTGATTTGTGCGGTTCCAAATATGTTACCTTCTGTTTACTATAATTTGCCTAACCTGGTCAGTTTCGTTCGTATCCTGATGGCACCAGTTTTGTTATACCTTGCAATTGACCAGCAGGCAATAATGTTTATTGGTGTGCTTTTGTTCACCGGATTTACCGATGTGCTGGATGGTTTTTTAGCCCGGCGTTTGAACCTCGTGTCTCAATTGGGTGCCCAGCTCGATAGTTGGGGTGATTTTTTTGTTTATAGCACTATGGTTATCTCTGCCTGGCTGTTGTGGCCTGATATTATTATACGTGAACAAATTTATGTCATTATGATAGTCTGCAGTTTTACCCTGCCGGTTTTAATTGGCTTGATAAAATACAGGAAACTAACCAGTTATCATACTCTGAGCGTTAAATTTGCCGTAGGTATGACTATTATTTCATATATTTTATTATTTACCGGTCTATTAAACTGGCCGTTTAAAGTTGCGGCTATTTGCTGTCTTTATGCGGCAATAGAGCAGATACTGATTACGCTGCTTAGCCAAAAAAAAACTGTGGACATCAAAAGCATCTGGCATGTGCTTAAAGAAAACAGAGTAAAATAGCCTGTCCTACCCGGACGAGCTGGATAAGTCTCTTATACAATAATATTTATTTCTTTGTATAAG